>NZ_JAVTWC010000133.1:0-4100 GCF_032229445.1 Tahibacter sp. | reverse complement strand
GGTCGATGTTGGCTTTCTCGTCCACGATTGCCTGCCGGTCGATCTGGCCAACCGGACGGATCAGACATTTCTCGTACCCTGCAGGATCGTCGGCGCAGTAGAGTTTCGCTAACTGTTCCTCGAGGTCGGTGAAGCGCGGCTCGAAGCGCAGCCCGAACCAGTGCAGGATGGCGAAGTTGGCCTTGTTGACGCTGTGCATATCGCCCGTGATCGAGGTCGGCAGGATGTCCGACGTGTTGCGATACCAGACGTCGAACACGTGATGGGCTTCGAACTCGTGTGCGCCGATCAGCCAGCCCTGCAAGGGAACGTGATTGCACAGCAGCGTATAGGCGACGACGCCCTTGCCGCGACCGAAATACTTGCGCGAGTAGCGTGCCTTGACGGTCGGCCGCTCGACGCCGAATTTCTGGCCGTCGACGCTGCCGTAGAGCGCGTCGAAGTCGAACGAGTAGTGCGGGAAGATCGGCAACTCGGCAATGCCGTTGCTGATCCGGTCGTTGGCCGCCTGCAGCGACGCCTGGCGCAGGTACTGCTGGTAGGTCGCCTCCAGCACGTGGTACGGAATGTCGCTGGTGCGCGCCATGACGACGTTGCCATGGTTCATCGCCTGGGCGATGATGACCGCCATCAGGCTGTCCGAGTCGGCGACCTGCTTGGCATAGCGCGGTTGCAGCGGCGTCAGCGCCGACAGGAATCGGCACTGCTCGTTCACAAAGCGGAACACGTCGGCGACGTCGCAGAACGACAGCTTCTCGTAGAAGCTGTCCTCGCGCGCGGCATCGTTGTCAGCTTTGGGTCGGCGGCAGGTTAGCGTCTTGGTCTCGCTGTCGTAGTCGAGATGGTTCAGTTTTCCTTGTCGCAACTCGCGGTTGAACGCCAGCCACTGCTCGCGCAGCTCGGCCGTCAGCGTGTCGAGCTGGGCCTCGATCGGCTGGCGCAGCCAAGCGATGTCCATCTGGCCAAGCACCTCCGTTTTCTCGTCGAGGGACACGAGCTCGTCGGTAAAGCAGCGATGCTGCAGGCTGTCGTCCAGGTAAAGTTCGCCGGACTTGACGCGCTTTCTGATCTGGCGGTAGAGCCAGAATTCGTAGCGGTCGGCATGGACGCCCGTCGGCTTCCCGTCCGCGTCGAACGCCAGCAGATAAGGCCGCAGGCGCTTGGGCAGGGTCGCTTCCGGGCATTCAACGAGCGGGCGCTGCGACAGGCGCTGCTGTTTCGCGAACACGCCTTTTGCCCAGGTGAGCGCCGCGAGCCACCGGTTATCCGATGCGGCACTGGAGAATTCGAGCGCCCCAAAGAGCGGGCGCAGGTGGCGGCGGACGCGCTCGGCGAGACCGTCGACCACCTGCCAGCGCATGACCAGCTTGCTCGCCGGCTTCACGCTGAGGCGCTGACCAGCGACGTGAAGCGCGTCCTTGGGCATGATCTTGTACGCGCGTTGGCGAACGTCGCCGAATGGCGTGGCGTCGGCCACGGTATCGTCGACGTAGAGCAGCAACAGGCGGCCGACCTGCGGCGTTTCCTGCTGGCGGCGCATCTGCTCGGCGACGAAGTGCTTGGCGGCCCGCGCCTTGCTCTCGTCCTCGAGCTGCTTCATGTGGTAGCCCAAGGCGTCGACGAGGTTGTCGGTGATCTGCCGGTAGCGCTGCCAGGCGTAGCACAACAGATACAGATGTCTCTGCTCGGGCCTGAGGCGGCGCAGGTCGTATACCGTGTAGAAGTTCGCCAGGCTCGCGTAGTAGTGCAGGTTCTGCTGCGAGATTGCGAGCTCGGGCAGCAGCGTCTTGGCGATCCAGTACAGCGGCTCCAGCTTGGCGCGCTTCTCCCGCTCCCGCGCCATCTGTCGCCAACCGAAATCCTTGGCGTCCTGCTTCAGGGCGGCGAGCTCGGACAGCGTGTCGTCGCGCACCAGGAGCTGGGCCAGCGCGGCCTGGGCCGTGTCGTTCAGCACCTCGGCGAGCAGGTCGCCCAGGCGCCGGCGCTCGGCAGACAAGGTCCCGCTGATCAGCTCTTGCAAGGTCGTGTGGCCGGGCCGGACGATCTTGTGTTCGTTGAGGTAGGCGATCAGCTCGGCGACGATGAAGCCGGGTGTGACGTCGCGCCGAACGATATGGGCGGCCTGTTCCGCGAGTTGCGGGAGAAAGTCCGCCGACCACACTCGATAGCCGAACAGCTCCGCGATCCTGGCGCGTTGGGTGTAATGTTCGTGCCTGGTGATGGCATGCGGCTCGAATGCCTGTCCGTTGAAATAGCGGTCCAGTACAAAGACGGAATCGTCCTGGACATCGTCCCAGGTAAAGCGGAAGAAAGCGCGCTTGGCTTTGAAGTAGCCGATCTGCAAGGCGCAGTAGACGTGGGCGTGCAGGCCGGGACGACTACAAGCGAGCGCCAGCTCCGCTTCGGACAACGACAGGTAATCCAAACGCTGCCTGTCGTCGAGGTCGGGCAGGCCGTACAGGGCGAACTGCTCGGCGTCCGACAGGATGGTCAATAGCTTGTTCGTGGTCGCCATCGTCGGCGTAGGCGCCCGGCCCCGGAAAACTTTCCGTAGAATAACCGATATCGGGAAAGATCGGATTGCGCCATGAGCAAGCATGCGGGTTCCACGCTACCGGATCGCGATCCGCCAACCACCGAAAACCGGAAAGTTCCCATCCGCCGGGCGAACGCCGCCTACCGCAGCCGGGAATACCTGTCGGAAAAGGAGGTGGCGGCGCTGATGGAAGCGGCTGCAGGCGTCGGGCGCCACGGCGCGCGCGACGCCGCCTTGATCCTGATCGCCTACCGCCACGGCTTGCGCGTGTCCGAACTGGTCAGCCTGCGCTGGGATCAGGTTGACCTGAAGCAGGGGCTGCTGCACGTTGCGCGGCGCAAGCACGGCATCGCCTCGGTCCATCCGCTGCGCGGGCCGGAGCTGCGCGCCTTGCGTCGCCTGCAGCGCGACTACCCGGACACGCCCTACGTGTTCGTCAGCGAGCGCAAGGCGCCGCTCACCACCGATGCCGTACGCAAAATCGTCAGCCGCGCCGGGCGAGAGGCCGGCATCGAGTTCCCGGTCCATCCGCATATGCTGCGCCATGCCACCGGCTACAAGCTGGCCAACGACGGGCAGGACACCCGAGCGATCCAGCACTACCTGGGCCACCGCAACATCCAGCACACGACCCGCTACACCGAGCTGGCAGCAGACCGGTTCAAGGATTTCTGGCGGGATTGACGCGGATTCGTTTATAGACGAAGATCGAGCATGTACGAAATCCGCCATTACCTCACTGCGGACGGCAAGGACATCTATCTCGATTGGCTTAAGCAGGTGCGCGACCCGATTGCCAAGGTGCAACTGGTCAAGCGCGTCAACCGCGTGGAGCAAGGCAACTTCGGCGACCACAAATTCTGCCGCGACGGCGTCTGGGAAATGCGGATCGATGTGGGCGCAGGCTATCGCGTCTATTACGCCCAGGCCGGCTCACGCATCATGCTGCTGCTGTGCGGCGGCGACAAGCGAACCCAGGACGCCGACATCGGGCGCGCAGTGCGCTATTGGCAGGATTGGCAACGGAGGCCCGACGATGAAAGACCGAGCACATGATGATGCGATGGCCGAGATCTTCCGCGAGGACTTGGCGTTCGCAACCCAGTATCTGAACGACGTTCTGGAAGAAGGCGACCAGTCCGACCTGCTGATCGCGCTACGCCAGATCGCCAAGGCGTATGGCGGTGTCCCCGCCATCGCCGAGAAAGCGCACCTCAATCCGACTCAGCTCTATCGCACGCTGTCCCCGCAGGGCAATCCCGAGCTGCGCAGCCTCACCGCGGTGCTCAAAGCGATAGGACTGCGTCTGGCGATTCAACCGCTCCATCACACTTGATGAACGCCAGCGTTGGCCGTCATGCTGACGCTGGCCGCCTGGATGCGATCATGGCGCGTGCGGATTTCGATGATGCTGATCGACCAGACCGGCATTTTGGCTGACGGAATTTTCTGGGGTTTGGGCTTACAACCCCACGTCCCGATAATATTGCCCAAGCGCTACCAAATCCGTCTTGGCCTGGTCGAGCAACCTAACCCGCATGAGCCGCTGCCAATTCGTCAAAGA
>NZ_JAVTWC010000132.1:0-25944 GCF_032229445.1 Tahibacter sp. | reverse complement strand
TGACCGGCTCTATCGCGGCAGTGAAAAAGGCGCGATTCTCAACAGCCTGCTAGTCGTTGTGTCTAACCATCGTCAAAAGCCATCCCCTTTCAGGGGGTGAAGAAAGAAGGCTCAGAACTGCAGGTTCTCATCGTTCTGAACGCCCAATGGGTAGGAGGGTTGGATGGGGATGGTGTTCGCTTGACTTGGAGTAACGCGCTTTGTTCGCGGCAGCTCAGGCCTTCCTGACGGCGCTGCATCAACCTCATCCCTCGACTCAAGCGTCGGACAAATAAGTGAAGCAAATGGATTGTGGGTGTCCCTGATATTTCCAGATATTTCCGGTTTCCTGGTGTTCGTGATATTCCCAAAGGTGTCCCTGACATCCTCTGTTTGACTAACCGCTACTCAACTGCCCAGGCGGACACCGGGACCATTGCCGAAATCATATTCTGCGTTTCGATGCCAGATCCACGAATCCCTTCTCCGCACAAGGCGTACGTCGTTCCGTGATGGCCTCCGCGGTCGTCCTTTGGTGGTCCGATATTCCGGGGAAGTTGAATCTCTCCGGATCTCGGCGATACCGGAGGTACGGAAGCAGGCACCAAAGGGCTAGCGGGAAGTTGAGAACAGCCATCACGAAAAACCAGCGCGCTTTCCTGAGAGAAACGTTGCTTCCGCACGCCATCAAATACACGAACACCATAAATGGCACAGGTTTTGGTTGTGTGGATGGAAGATCCAACGCTTGATGAATTCTGTTCCACAGGGAAAAGAATTCAGTATTGATGATCATATTGTGCGGGCGGAAATCGGCCTGCAAATGCACGATGGCTGGGCGAATGGCCGAGTAGTCTTTTCGCTCTTGCGCTGAGCCTGCGGCCCAATACGGTTCGCTTTCTCTCAGCGCTCCCCGCCAATTCCATTTATGGTCGAGAATCTTTCGGACGGGATAGTTGAACGCGATGGCCTCCTGCTCTGGAAGCGAGAGCACTTTCCGAAACTTGTACGTCCAGGCCTCAAGAACCCGTTGTACGTTCAACGTGCGCATCTGCATCAGATCAAGGACCATTACTCCAGCATTGATCGTATTTTCGGCAGACCAGAAGAACCCTCTCGACGTGATTTGGTAGATCTTCAGTGACGCATCGGTCAGGACACAATTCGTGGTGCCTATCCAGTGACCATCAAGATCGCAATCCCACAGCTCCGTGATGTCTGAAAGGACCAATGTGTCAGCGTCGATCCAGATCACTCTATCGATATTGGTGAGAAGCTCCGGAAACCGATACTTCAGGGTAACCAGTTCAATGTGCGGGTACAGGGCGTCCGGGTAGCGATTCGTCAACTCATAGTCGACGAGCGTCAGCTTCACCTGAGCAGTTTCCGACTGCGCGATGCGTTTCAACAATGCTCTGTCATCATCGGCAAAACCCACGATGACAACATGTACGTTGAGGCAATGAGTGTTTCGGTGGCTCCCCGTTTCGAAGGCATCAATGAGCGATCTGATCGAAACCGCCAGGTATTGAAGATACCCACGATCACAGGCGTACACGACATGGATGTCGACTGGCAGCGGTTGGGTGTTGATCATCTCGTCCACCTTTTTGGTCAATGCACCGTCAATGGCTCTGCAAAGCGTCAGCGGGGATCCGGCCGACGAGTAGATCGAACCGCCCCGGGATTTCCGGAGGCTGTTTTGTTTGAGTCACGCCGCCCGCTGCTGCTCGGCGGCTTTCGCACGGTAAGTAGCTTCTGTTTCTGCAGGCGGGACGTGGCCGATCCGGCGCGCGCCAAGGTAGTTGTCGCCTGATGTTCACTCCTGTCGAAGCTATGCCATGGCCTTTTTCGGGCAGAGTGCCAAGTTGCCGGAACGCTCGGGATTGAGCGTCACAAGGTCGGTCGGCTTCCAGTCGCGCGCAGTCCCGCTCCAGCGACGTCGATGCCGTTCGCGCGCGGCTTGGTAGAGCACATCGCGGCTGTGTAGCAGCGCACGATCCTGGCCGGCGTGGCGCTGTGCAGGCGCGACTAGGCCGATGCCGCTCTGCCAATGATAGATGTTATACCAGTGGACAAAGTTGGATGCCAGGCGTGGTGCCTGATCCGGATCGGTGAAGCCGCCGCCGGGATAGCCCGGCCGGTATTTGGCGGTGCGGAACAGCGACGCGACGCAGGCGTTGTCGTCACTGGCCCGCGGAAGCGAATACGACGGAGCGATACACAGCCAGTGAAGCACGGCCCGCACGGTCGTGGCTTTGAGGCTCGCACCGTTGTCGCCTTGGAGTGCGGGCTTGTGGCCGGCAGCATGCGGCGTGCGTCAAGGTCGTTGTCGCCTGATGTGTATCTCCTATCGAAGCCGGATTCCATGGGGTAGCGAGCGAACCGCCGTGATGGATGACCGTGGCAGCCGTGATTGAGTGAGCCGGCCGCATCCCGCATCACCTATTCCCCCCCGTTATCGCCCCATCAGGAAATGGAACTCGCACGGCTGAGCTGTGCGTGTTCGCGCCGCCGTACGTGGAGTGGCACCACCACGGGAGGCTCATATGCATCGAAGACTGCTTGTCACTTCGCTCGCCCTGGCCGCCGGTATGCCGGCGGCGGCGCAGCAGATCGCGAACTACACCATCGACGGGGGCGGCGGCCGCAGCGCGGCCGGCGGGCTTGTGCTGCGCGGCAGCGTGGCCCAGCCCGATGCGGGGACCCTGAGCGCCGCAGGCTTCGTGCTGCGCGGTGGCTTCTGGCCGGGCGCGGCCAGGACCGACGTGATTTTCGCGAACGATTTCGAATGAACCATTTCTGGGAGAAGGTCATGCGCACTACGCTTGTTCTTGCCGCGCTGCTGTTCGGCGCGTTGTCGGCCGCGGGCTCGGTCACCGCAGCACCATTGGGTACCGCGTTCACTTACCAGGGCGCGCTCGAAAACGGCGGCGCCGCCGCGAACGGTCCCTACGATCTGGAATTCCGCCTCTACGATGCCGCCGTCGGCGGCAGCCAGGTCGGCGTCACCCAGACCGTCGACGATCTGGCCATCACCGATGGCGTGTTCACGGTGCCGCTGGATTTCGGCGCACCGGCCTTCGCCGGGCAGGCGCGCTGGCTGCAGATTGCGCTGCGCCCGGGCGCGAGCGCCGATCCGTATACCGTGCTCGATCCGCGCCAGGCGATCACCGCCGCGCCGTTCGCGCTGCATGCGCAGGGCGTGCCCGCGGGCAGCATTTCGGCGACCGAGATCGACAGCGCCAGCGTGCAGCGTCGCATCAGCGGCAGTTGCGCCGTGGGCACCTCGATACGCGTGATCGCGTCCAACGGCGTGGTCAGCTGTGAGGTCGACGACGACGGCGCGGCCGCGCTGGCCGCGCACGCGGCCAACGCCACGGCGCACGGTCCGCTGGTCTGGGTCACGCCCAACGCGACCGATACCTACACATCGCGCGACCGGGTCGGCCTCAATATCGCCACGCCCGAGGCCACATTGCACATCAACGACACCGGAGCGACCGGGCCGGCGCTGCTGATGCAGAACGCGACCGCGAGCGAAGGCGACATCGCCGTGGTCCAGGGCGAGGTGATGCAGATCGGCGCCTACAACACCGCAACCAGCACCTTCACCAATTACCTCAACGTCGACGGCACCGGCGATGTCGGCGTGGCGCAGCGGCTCGGTGTAGGTACGCTGACGCCGAACACGGCGCTGGTCGTGCAGGCCAACGATCCGGTGCTGCAGGTCCGCGACGACACCACCGACAACTCGGCCAATGCCGCGCGCATCCAGCTGCTCGAACGCAGCGGCGGCGCCTTCGACGGCGGCGCGTTCCTGCGCTGGGACGGTGACCTGAATCGCCTCAACATCGGCACGCTCAACAATGGCGCCGCCACCAACCTGCTGACACTCGACCGCGCCTCGCAAAGCGTGGGCATCGGTACGACGACGCTGGACAACAGCTACGCGCTCAGCGTCAACGGCAGTATCCGCGCCAAGGAAATCGTGGTCGAGTCGGGCTGGGCCGATTTCGTCTTCGCCGACGACTACCGCCTCGCGCCGCTGCCCGAAGTCGCACAGTTCATCGAACTCAACGGCCATCTGCCGGACGTGCCGTCGGCTGCGCGAATCGCTGAATCCGGCGTGCCGCTCGGCGAGATGCAGACCCGCCTGCTGCAGAAGATCGAGGAACTCACGCTGCACATGATCGCGATGGATCGCGACCTTGCGCGCCTGCGCGCGGACAATGCGGGACTGCGTGAGCGCCTGACCGGTGCGGAGACGCGGCCATGATCGCGCGCGCGCTTGCGATCGCGCTCGCCGTCGTCGCGCTGCTCGCGGCCGCGGACGCCGCGTTCGCGCAAGCCGGCTCGCTGCCCGTATCCAAGGGCCGCTACCGGGTGCCGTACCAGAACGGCACGACGGTGGGCGCGAACAACGACCACACCACGCATCCGAGTTCGCTCAACCGCATCGACATGGGCGGCCGCGGCGGTGGCCCGTACAACATCGTCGCCGCGGCCGATGGCTGGATCCGCATCATCGAGGACGACAACACGCTGTGGTGCCCGACCAACAACACCAGCTGCGGCGCGCTACCCACGACGGTCTGCTGTGGTCAGGACAACCCAGCCTGCAGTGGTGGCTGCCGCAACAATTATGTGTGGATGGAACATCCCAACGGCGAGTGGACGAAGTACACCCATTTTCCGACCAACAGCGTGACCGGCCGAGGCCATCAGGTCGGCGACTTCATCCAGGGCGGGACCGTACTCGGCCAGGAAGGCCGGATCGGGCTGGCCGGCGGCAATCACCTGCATTTCGAGGTGGCACGGCCGCACAACGGTATCGATTCGATCGGCAGCACCGGCTTCCTCGTCGACGACGGCGACGCGACGACAAGCAACTACAACCGGCAGAACCGTGTGCCGGCATTCTGCCTCGGCGGCAGCAACGGCATCTGGCTCGACAGCACCGAGGGTATCGTCGCGGCCAACTGTCCGGCCGACTGCGATCCGTCGAGTGCGCCAGGTATCGTGCTGGGCGCGGGCAGCGTGCGGCATCTGCAAGCCAACGTCATCACGACGGGTCCGAACCACGAGGTCCTGTCCGGCGCCGGCGAAGCGCTGCAGGCACAGACGCGCGTCGTGATGGGGCCGGGCTTCCGTGTGCGCGCGAACGGGTATTTCTCGGCGAACATTGCCGGCTGCGATGCGCCGGGATCGCTGTAATTGCAGGTCCGGGTTCGCCACGTCGGTGGCGAACCTGGTTTGCGCATTCAGGCCGGCGATGTTGCGTCGAGTTTCGCGAGCATGCGCTTGAGCGCGAAATGGCGGTAACTGTGCAGCGCCAGGCTGCGGATCTCTTTCGCGTTCGGCTTTGCACCGACCTTCAGTGCGATCCAGCCGTTGTGGCCCATGTACGGCGGAATCGAATAGCGCGGGTCGACGGTATGGAGACCTTGCTGCTCCACGCTGACCCAGAAACCGAACGTGAGGTTTCCGTCGTAGCGGTACGCGTTCGCGAACGTGCGCTTGCCTGCCTGCCAGGACGGCGCGCCAAAGCGCGGGTCTTCGGTGACTTCGGGCAGCGACAGGCAGAATTCGCGCAGCGGCCGGATCAGTTTCTGCAGTGCCGGTGCGTTCAGCGGATCGCGTTCCTCGGCACTCAGCGCCTGCTTCGGCGGCACGATGACGATGGTCCTGCCGATCTCCCTGATCAGAGCGGGCGGCGCGATACGTTCGTAGGCCTCGCGCGCGAGGCCGGCGATACGTTTCCAGTCCAGTCCTTTGTCCAGATGTACACCGAGCCAGCCGAACTTGCCGACGTAGGGCGGGATGAAGAAATGTTCCGGGTCGCTGCTGACATGGTGTTCCTGCGCGCCCGCCGGTGAGCCCAGCCACAGCGCGACGCGGCCGTCGCCGTGGTGGTTGACGAGATAGCTCGCGAACGGCCGGCCGCGCACGCGGAAATTCGGCGAACCGTGCGACAGGTATTCCTCGGCCTCGGGAAACGACAGGCAGATTTCCCGCACTGCGGACGGAATGTCGTTGGCCATGATGGTTTGTACGGCGCGCGGGGCGATGCGGCCTAGCTCAGCACGCGCCTGCCGTCGCCGCAAGTTTTCAGGGTGGGGCACCGGGTGCGGGGCCGCCGTGCCGGGTCAGCGCGTAGTAGCCAAAATTGCCGAGGCCGACGGCCGCGGCCAGCACCGCGATCGCGCCCGGGGTGATGTCGTCCCAGCCCAATAGCTGGATCAGCGCGAAGCCGAGCGCGAGCATGGTCAGGGTGATGCCCGACCGCAGCGAGGCGTGGCGGCGCTGGACGGCTTCGGCCTGAAGCAGCGCGCGCAACTCCTCCGGATCGCCGGCGCGCAGCAGCAGGATGCGCATGCGCGCGTCGATCAGCAGCTTGATGACGTAGACGACGCTGCCGAACAGGGCGATCGGCACCAGCATTCGGTGGTCCATGGATACTCCGCGAAGCGTCGGCCGCAGGGCCGGTCGGGCTAAGGGATACGCGCCGGCGCCAGGCGGTTGCAAGGAATTTCATCGCGCCGACGCCAATTTCCGCCACCGCTGCAACCGCCTGTGCGGATTCCGTATCTTGCGTCGCATGGACTGTCCCCGACCATGAATGCCGACCGTGTCCTGGTCGAGGCCGTGCTGGCGCGGCGCGCGGGCGCGTTCGAGCGCCTCGTCGCCGAACATCAGGGACTGTGCTGGCACATTCTCCAGCGCCTGGTCCGCCATCCGGAAGACACGCGCGAGCTGTGCCAGGAAACCTTTCTGCGCGTGCACCAGTACCTGCACCAGTATCGCTACGAGAGCGCGCTGAAATCCTGGATAGGCCGGATCGCCTACGCGGTGGGCCTGCGCCATCTCGAGAAGAAGCAGGTGCCGTTGCTCGAATCCGACACGGGCGAGGCGGCCGATCTGGCCTTGCTGCAGGAAAGCGACGGTTTCGATCTGGAGACGGCCTGGGCCGACGCGCAACTGCGCGAGCGGCTGCATGCGGCGATCGACGCGCTGCCGCCGCTGCAGCGCACCCTGCTGACGATGTATCACCTGGATGAACTGGCCATCCCCGAGATCGCGCAGATCTGCGGCCTGCCGGCCGGTACCATCAAGAGCCACCTGTTCCGCAGCCGCCTGCGCCTGCGCGAATTGCTGCAGAACCGCCTCGGAGTGTGCGCATGATGACGTTGCCGCCGCTGTCGCCGGAACAGGAACACGAGTGGGCGCTGCAACAGCGAGCTCTCGACATCGAGGGCGGTCGGGCCGATGCGGAGCCCGTGCCCGTTTCGTACCGCCTCGTCGCGCGCGCGCTGCGAGAACCGCTGCCCATCGGTCTGCCCGCCGGCTTCGCGCGTCGCATTGCGCGGCGCGCGGAGCGTGCGGCCCTGCTCGACGCGCGCTGGCCGCAGCGCTGGATCGTCGTGCTGCTGCTGGTGCTGTCGGCGCTGGTCGTGGCCGGCTTCATGCTGGAGGGGGCCGGCTGGCTCGCCGGACTGCTCGCCGCGCTGCCCTCGCTGCCGCGTCTGTTCAACGGCTGGGGACTGTTACTGCTGCTCGGCATCGGCGCGGCGCGCTGGCCGCTGGTGCGCGGCGCGTCGTCAGGAAAGCAGTGAGACAAGCGAGAAACGCGTGGGCGCGAAGAGCGTCACGCGTCCACTCGTCTCTCATTCCTTTTCGTCATTTCGCGTGCAACCGCTGATCCGTGAGCCGTGTGCCATTCGCCGCGGCAGTCATTCGCACGTCCAATTGAACGATCCGTCCACGGGTTCGTGACTTTCGGTCTAGTTGACCGGCGCTGATCCGCCTTACGATCGGCGGTCAGCGGTTCCGCGTCCTGCGGTCCTGATGCTTCCTGGGGAGAGTGGCATGGTCAAGTCGATGCACGGCTGGCGCGCGTGGGGCGCGCTCGCGGGTTTTCTGGTGCTGCCCACCGGCGCGGCCCTGGCTTCGCACGACGAGGCCAAGCACATCGAAGACCTCCTGGAGAATGGCGAAGGCCACGAGCAAGGCGAGGGCCGCGAGGAGTCCTGGCAGATCGAGCAGCGTCAGCTGTGGTTCGAACGCACGCGCGGCCTGCGCACGAATCCCGATGCGTCGCGCGAGCGTGCCGCGTCGGTGGAGGCGCTCAGGCAGCAGCGTCGCAGCAAGGATCCGGCGCAGGAACTCAGCGGTGAAACCTGGGTGCCGGTCGGCCCGTCGTCGATGAGCATGACCGACTGGATCATGGGCAAGGTGGCCGGCCGCATCAACGCGGTCACCCCGGTGCCGGGCAACGAGGATACGGTCTATGTCGGCAGCGCCGCGGGCGGCGTCTGGAAAACCACCGATGCCGGTGCGAGCTGGACGCCGGTCTTCGACCAGGTCGGCACGCTGCCGATCGGCGCGGTGACGCTGGATCCGAACAATTCCAACCGCGTCTGGGTCGGCACTGGCGACAAGAACGGCGGCGGCTGCGCCGGCTATTTCGGCCAGGGCGTGTTTCTCTCGGAGAATGCCGGCGCGAGCTGGAGCGCGCGCAACGGCGGCAGCGGGACCGACATGCCGCTGTCCATCGTCAACGCGGTCGCGGTGCAGCCTACCGACAGCAGCGTCGTTCTTGCCGGCGGCGCCGGCACCTGCGGACCCACCGGCGCGCTCAGCGGTGCGGGCGTGTTCCGCAGCGCCGACGGCGGCCTGACCTGGTCGCGCGTGCTCAGCACCAATGTCGAGGACATCGTGTTCGTGCCGGGCACCAGCACGGTCTACGCGGGCCTCATCAACACCGGCGTGTCGAAGTCCACCGACGGCGGCGTGACCTGGACCAGCGTCAGCACCGGATTGAATCCGGCAGGTTCGCGCCTGCGTCTGGCCATGTCGCCGAGCGACAGCAACACGCTGTACGCGCTGATCGGTACGCGCCTGTATCGCACGACCGACGGCGGCTCGAGCTGGAGCCAGACCAACGCGGCAGCCTGCGAAGGCCAATGCAGCTACAACCTGACCCTCGCCGTGCACCCGACCGATCCGTCGACGATCCTGCTCGGCACGATCCGCCATCACCGCTCGATCAATGGGGGCACGGCGCTGACGGCCATGACCAGCTCCTGGGGCACGTCGCAGAAAGTGCATCAGGACACGCACGTCGTGCGCTATTCGCAGACCAACCCGAATCGCTTCTGGGTCGGCACCGACGGCGGCTTGTGGCGTTCGGACGATGGCGGCCTGTCGTACGTGAACATGAATTCCAACCTCAACATCACGCAGTTCTACGACATCGCCGTACACCCGAACGACGTCAACATCGTTTTCGGCGGCGCGCAGGACAACGGCTCGTCGGGCCGCCGCACCAGCCTGCAATGGGGTCTGACCTTCGCCAGCGGCGACGGCTTCATGAACGCGGTCGACCCGACCACGCCGTCGCGCGTGTTCCAGACCAGCTATCCGAGCAGCAACCTGCCGAACATCGTGCGCTCCAACGCGAGCGGCAGTCTCGGTAGCTTCGAGCTCATGCCGCGCACCGGCATGACGGCTTCGTCGACCTTTCCCTGGGTGACGCCGATGGCCATAGCCGGCAACCTGCTGTTTGCCTCGTCCAATACGCTGTATCGCACGACCACGAACGGCAGTACCTGGACCGCGGTTTCGCCCAACATGGGCAGCGCCGCGTCGGTCGTCACGCCGCAGCTGATCGGCGTGCTGATGCCGACCTACGTCGGCACCTCGGGCGGCCGCATCTACTTCAGTCCCGATGCCTCGATTCCGACGCCGACGTTCACCAACGTCACCGGCGACTATCCCGGCGGCATCGTCTCCGACGTCGCGATGGATCCGACCAATGCGCAGCGCGTCTTCATCACGCGCTCGGGCTTCGGCGCCTCGCGCTTCTATCGCTCGACCACGGGCGGCACGACCTGGACCGCAGCCGGCGCGGGCCTGCCTAACGTGCCGGCAAACAGCGTCGCGGTCGATCCGCTCAATACCAACCGCCTCTTCGTCGCGACCGACATCGGCGTATACGAAAGTACCGACAGCGGCGACAACTTCAGTGCGTATTCGGCCGGCCTGCCGCTCGGTGTCGTCGTCAGCGATCTCGAAATCGACGATGCACCGCACGTGCTGACCGCCGGCACCTACAGCCGCGGTGCCTGGCGCGTCGTGCTCGGCAACAGCGCCAACGCACCGCCGACGCCGGACTTCGTCTATTCGGTCAATGACCGCACGGCTACGTTCGACGAGTCGTCGATCGACTTCGATGGCAGCATCGCCTCCTACAGCTGGGATTTCGGCGACGGTAGCCCCGCGGTGACGACGGCCGATCCCAGCCATACGTACGCGACCTACGGCTCCTTCACGGCTGTGCTGACGGTCACCGACGACGACGGCGCGAGCAGCAGCTTCTCGCGCGTCGTGCGCCTGTTCGCGCCGCCGACGCCGCTGGTCAACGGCGTCACCGTTTCGGGTCTCAGCGCCGCGCAGAATGACGAACTGCGCTATTCGCTCGTCGTGCCGCCGGGTGCGTCCAACCTGAGTTTCGTCACGACAGGGCCGGGCACCGAAGATGCCGACCTGACCATCAAGCTCAACGACGAGACGCTCTGCGAGTCGGCCGGCGCAAACGCGAACGAAACCTGCAACATCCCGAATCCGCCGGCCCCAGGCACCTACCTCGCCATCGTGCTCGCGTATTCATCGCTGACCAACCAGGCCATCACCGGCAGCTTCACGTCCGACATCCTGTTCCGGAACGGGTTCGAGCCGTAAGAGCGACTGGCAAAATGTCCTGGCTCTAAGGCCAAGCAAGCCGAGAGCTATTCAGCCCTCCCCTTGATGGGGAGGGTTGGGTGGGGTGTGTTTGCCGCGAATCGGTTCTCGTGGTGCGATACACGGCGTGTTGAGGTCGACCTGGGGTTGCCGATCGTCATTGCGCTACGGGACCATGGCGACTGCCGCCTCCGAACCGCTCCGCATGCTCAAGCGCCTGCACCACGCTGCGATCATCTGTTCCGACTACGCCGCATCGCGACGCTTCTATGTCGAGGTGCTCGGCCTGCGCGTGATCGCCGAGCACCATCGCGCGGCGCGCGACTCCTGGAAGCTCGATCTCGCGCTGCCCGACGGCGGCCAGATCGAACTGTTCTCGTTTCCCGATCCGCCGCCGCGCGCGTCCTATCCGGAAGCCTGCGGCCTGCGCCACCTGTGCTTTGCCGTCGACGACGTGGCTGCGTGCAAGCGTGAAATCGAAGCGCGCGGCGTCGCTGTGCAGGAAATCCGCATCGACGAATACACCGGTCGGCGCTTCGTGTTCTTCAGCGATCCGGATGGGTTGCCGCTGGAGCTTTATGAAGCGGGCTAGTGCCGGAGTCACAGGCGCATCGACAGTGAAATTGCGAACGCGGTTACGCGCGACGCCATCGCTTCAATCAAACGCAGCGCCGGTCCGGGCGGCGTCGACAGTGCTGCGCCATGATCGCGGTGTTCGCGCTCCTGCTGCTCGATCGCGGCGATGGCGGCAATCAGCTCCGGGTCGCGTGCGCCGATGCGTTGCCGCTGTTCGGCCAGATGCGCCAGCACCGTGGTCTCGACGCTACGTGTGCAGATCAGGATACCGTTTCTGCCGAACAGTGCCGTGATGGCGCCGAGTGACCAGCCGCCGATCCGCCACAGTCCCAACGCGTAGCAGCTGCGGATGCCGCGTCGTTCCAGCAGCGTTGAAAAAATCGCCAGATGTTCACGCTCGTGCGCGAGCATCTCATCGATGAGCGCCATGCCCTGAGGCCAGGTCAGTCGCGCGATCCAGTGCTGCGCCTGGTAGATCCCGATCGCGCCGAATTCGCCGGACTGGTTCACGCGGATCGTGCGCTGAATGTCGGCGGGCCACACGGTGCGAATAGGGGGCGATGCGTGCAAGGCGTAGGCGCTACGGCAGCGAAGACGACGCGTGCAGATTACGTCGCGTCCTCGCGGTGCGCGAGCCGGCGAGTTGTCGCAGGTCAATCTGGTGGAAGCCCGGCGAGCGCAAGTAGCCGATACCCGAGATCAAGCACACGTCGGTCATCGGCGTCTTCAAAGACGTTGGAGCGCAGGAAAAGGCCGTACTGGCCGCCACGGCAGAACTCAAGCGTCATGCTGCCGCCATCGAACGCTTCGATGCTACGGATCGGTTCGACGCGGGCGTGCGTCAGTGCGAGGAACTCGGCTTCGATCGCGGCGATGTCGTCGACACCGACGGCATGCGGCACGGCCCGGCCCGCGCGGAAACCGTGCCAGTGCCACGCGATTGCGCCTGCGTCTCCCTGGTTGCGGCGAAGCTCGACGTACTCGTTGCGCTCGAACGACCACGATTTCAGTACGGCATAAGTGTCAGGCATACCGGGTGTGCAGCGGTGCAGCAGCGAATAATCGGCATCCACACCTCCGGCGCGCGGGCTGCCGGCCAGCCGCGCGAATGCGAGACGGATACTCGCGTCGCGCAGATCAAGCGTGTTTGCCGGCGTCGGTTGCAACGTGGCGACTGGGGCCGGTTCCCGCGGCCATTGCCACAGCAGCACCGCCGCAACGCCGGCTGCGAACACTGCCGTGTTTGCGAGCACACGCGTCCAGCGCAATCCGCTCCGCTTGCGGCCCCAGCTGCTGCGGCGCCTCACAGGTTCTGGTAGTTCGGCCCCGCGCCGCCCTCTGGCGTGACCCAGGTGATGATCTGGTACGGATCCTTGATGTCGCAGGTCTTGCAGTGCACACAGTTCGCGGCGTTGATCTGCAGGCGCTTGCCAGCGGCGTCGTCGACGATCTCGTAGACCGCGGCCGGGCAGAAGCGCTGGCACGGGTTCTGGTATTCCTCGACGCAGCGCGTGACGCAGATGTCCGTGTCGAGCACCTTGAGGTGCACGGGCTGGTCCTCGTCATGTTCGGTCGCGGCGAAATACACCGAGGCCAGGCGGTCGCGCGGCGGCAGCGTGCGTTCGAGGAAATCGCGCTTGGGCTGTTCGTATTCGCCGATCTTGTGGAGCTGCTTCCAGTCGGCGTGGTTCTTCAGGGTCCACGGCGACAGGCCGGCGGTCAGCGTCTCCCAGCCGGCGTTGGCCAGGCCGAACCACAGTCCCTTGTGGAAACCCGGCTTGATGTTGCGGACCTTGTGCAGTTCCTTCGCGACGGCCGAAGCGCGCAGCTTCGCGTCCCAGCCTTCGGGTACGCCGGTCGCGGCGATGTGTTCGGCGGCGAGCATGCCCGAGCGGATCGCCTGGTGCGTGCCCTTGATCTTCGGCACGTTGAGCAGGCCGGCGGCGTCGCCGATCAGCAGCGCGCCGGGCATCTCGCACCTGGGCAGCGACTGCCAGCCGCCCGCGGCGAGCGCGCGCGCGCCGTAGGACAGGATGCTGCCGCCTTCGAGCAGCGGCTTGACCGACGGATGGTTCTTGAGCTGCTGGAAAAGTTCGAACGGCGAGAGCAGCGGGTCGGAGTAGTCGAGTCCCGCGACGTAGCCGATCGCGACGCGATCCTTGTCGAGGTGATAGATGAAACTGCCGCCGTAGGTGGCGTTGTCGGCCGGCCAGCCCAGCGTGTGCACGACCTTGCCGGCTTCGGCGCGGCCCGGCGGCAGTTGCCACAGTTCCTTGATGCCGATGGACCAGGTCTGCGGATCGCAGTCCTTGTCCAGCGCATATTTCGCGATCAGTTGTTTCGAGAGATGGCCGCGTGCGCCTTCGCCGAGCACGGTGACCGGCGCGGTGATGTCGATGCCCGGCGTATAGCCGGGCTTGTGCGAACCGTCCTTGGCCACGCCCATGTCGCCGATACGTACGCCGCAGACCGCGCCTGCCTCATTGAAAAGGGGCTCGGCCGCGGCGAAGCCCGGATAGATCTCCACGCCCAGCGCCTCGGCCTGCGGCGCGAGCCAGGCACACAACGCGCCGAGCGAAACGATGAAATTGCCGTGGTTGTGCATCTGCGGCGGCACCACGGGCAGCTTTACCGCGCGCTCCTTGTCGCGCAGCCAGTAGAACTCGTCCCGGGTCACCGGCACGCAGATCGGCGGCGGATTCTTACCCCATTCGGGCAGCAGTTCGTTGAGCGGCTCGGGTTCGATCACCGCGCCCGACAGGATATGCGCGCCGACGGTGGAGGCTTTCTCGATGACGCAGACGCGGATGTCGGGCTTGAGCTGTTTGAGGCGGATGGCGAAGGCGAGACCGGCCGGGCCTGCGCCTACGGTGACCACGTCGTATTCCATGACATCGCGTTCGCTCATGGCGGACTCCGGCTAGAGACGAGAAAGACCGCGATTGTCGGGGTTCGGGAGGGGGTGGGCAATGCGTGGCGGCCCGATCGCGTGCTCAGGGAAAGATCGGCGCACGCGAACGCGTGGGTCCGGCGACGGGAATACGGCTGGCCCGGCTGCGGTTTCACCGGGGAGGAATCACTCGCGCCCTGAGCAGCCTTGCTCGAAGACGGGCGCCGGAAGAAATCTGGCGATATCGCTTGCCTCCGGGGCGCTGGCGCGTGGTCGCATCGCGTCGCGTGGTGCTCAGACGCCGCGCATCACATCCGAACGCTCGTAGCGCGTGATGTAGGAAAACACGTCGCCGGGATGCAGCGTCACGGCGACCAGCAGGATGCGGTTCTTCGGATCGAAATAGCGCCGCAGTGTGCGCAGCGCCGGTGTGCCGGGTTCGACCTCGAGCTGGTCGGCCTGCTCGGCGTCCAGCGCGACGGCGGACAGGCTCTGCTCGACCAGGCCGACGCGGGCGAACAGCTCGCCCTCGATCAGCGCGCGCATCGCATCTTCCACGCGCGCGAAACCGGGCGGTAGGCCCTGCATGCTGGCGCGGCGATAGACGTCGGTGATGCAGAACGGTTTGAGCATGCGGCGCTGATAGCGGATGCCGTGCAGCAGCACGCATTCGGTGCCGGCGCGCACGTCGAGCCAGCCGGCCAGGGTCGCGTCGGCGATCAGGCGGTCGCTGTGGCGCAGCTGGAAACGCGTGGCCTGGGTGTATTGCAGCAGGTCGTCGATCGAGCGCACGTACTGGTTGTAGCGCACCTGCGGCTCGGCGCTGCGGACCTTGGTGCCGGAGCCGCGCCGGCGCGCGATCAGGCCCATTTCCTCCAGCGTGCGCAGCGCCTCGCGCGCGGTGTAGCGGCTGATGCCGAAGCGCTCGCAGAGCTGCGCCTCGGTGGGCAGCATGCCACCGACAGGATGGTCGCCGCGCTTGAGTTCGTCGCGCAGTTCGTCGGCGACCTGCATGTAGCGCGGCTTGCGCGAAGAGCGCAGTCCGCGGCGCGGGGCAGCGGCGGGCGGATCGGAACGCTGGCTGTCGTTCATGGAGGTTGCGGCGTTCCAGGCTGCGGGTCGGGGCGTACGCGGAATCCTAACGTTCCGGCAGCAAAAATACTGCGCGGTGACTTGCTTAAAACGGCATATACGCCGAGGCTAGTCGGCCGAATCGCAGCGGTCGGCTCAGGGATGGCGCGCGCCGACCATTCCCGACGCGGCTGAATTCGTGGTTTTCGACCGGACTGACCGACCCGAGTGGACATGGAGGTGTGGATGAATATGTCGTCGTCGACCGAACTGGATGCCGTACGCGTACGCTCGGCCAGCACGTGCCAGACGCTGCACTGGCTGGCCTCGGGCCGCATCGACGCCGTGCAGCTCAGCGAGGTCTATCTCGCCGCGATCGAGGCGGGGAATGCCGGTCTGAATGCCTATATCGGCCTGGATCCGGCGACGACGCGGGCGCAGGCCGCAGCGAGCGCGCAGCGCCGCGCGAGCGGACGCATGCTGGGGCGGCTCGACGGCATTCCGGTGGCGATCAAGGACAACATCGACGTCGCCGGCTGGGTGACGACGGCCGGCCTGCCGGGCCGTCGCGAGCGCGTCGCCACGACCGACGCGGCGGCAATCACGCGGCTGCTCGGCGCCGGCGCCGTGGTCCTTGGCAAGACCAATCTCGACGAAGGCGTACTGGGCGCATCGACCAACAATCCGCACTACGGTGCGACGCGCAATCCCTGGCACCGCGATTACGGCGTCGGCGGATCGTCCGGCGGTGCGGCAGCTGCCGTGGCAGCGGGCCTGTGCGTCGCAGCGATCGGCTCGGACAGCCTGGGCTCGGTGCGCATACCGGCCAGCCATTGCGGCGTGTTCGCGCTCAAGCCCACGCATGGCGAAATCTCCGCGCGCGGCCTCGTGCCGGCGGCGCGGCGGCTGGACACGATCGGCCTGATCGCGCGCAGCGTGGACGACTTGACCGTGCTGCTGCATGTGCTTTCAAGCTACGACGCGGAAGATCCGCGCTCGCGCAAGCGCCGCGTCGCGCTGGCGCCGCCCGACTGGGAGCCTGGACGCCTGCGCTGCGGCATCCCTCGCGACCTGGTGGGCCTCGGCACCCGGCCCGAGGTGCTCGCGGCGTTCGAGCAGGCCATCGCCGGCCTGCGCCAGGAACTCGGCGAGCAGTGCGAAACCGATTTCTCAGACTATGCATTCGCCAAGGCGCGCCGCGCCGGCCTGCTGCTGATGGAGGCTGAGATGCGGCATACCTTTGCCGAAGATCTGGCCGACACCGCACGCCCGATCTCGGCCGAACTGCGCGCGCTGCTCGACTTCGCCGCGGCCAGGTCCGCGAGTGACTATGTCGTCGCCGACCGCATGCTCGACGCGTCGGTGCTCAAGGCGCGGCGCGTGTTCGCCGAGGTCGACGTGCTGGTGCTGCCGACCACGCCCTGCGCAGCGGCGCGGCTGGACGAGCCCGAACCCGCCGAGCAGGCACAGTTCACGAGTTTCGCGAGCCTGGCTGGCTGCCCCGCGGTCAGCATCCCGATGGGGCGCACGAGCAAGGGCCTGCCGCTGGGCCTGCAGTTCGTCGGTCCGCCGGGTTCGGATCTGCGCCTGCTCGAACTGGCCGAGGTCTGCGCCGCGGCGCTCGACGCGACGCCGGACTATCCGGCGGGGGCGGGAAATGAGTGAAGAAGAGTGAGAAACGAGTAAGCGCGGCGGTGGCGTCCCTGCTACCGCCGACCACTGTGTTCTCACTTTTCTCCCCTGGTTTTCTGACGTCCCATGCTCAACGGTCTTCGCGTCCTCGATCTTTCCCGCATCCTCGCCGGTCCATGGTGCACACAGTTGCTGGCCGACTACGGCGCCGACGTGCTCAAGATCGAGAAACCTGGCAGCGGCGACGACACGCGCCACTGGGGGCCGCCGTTCCTCTGCGGGGCCGACGGCGATGCGGTCGCTGCGTATTTTCTTTGCTGCAATCGCGGCAAGCGCTCCCTGGCCCTGGATTTCACGACGCGCGACGGACAGGACATCCTGCGCCGCCTCGCCGCGGATGCCGACGTGCTGGTGGAGAATTTCCTGCCCGGCACACTGGCGCGCTACGGGCTGAATGCCGATAGTCTCTGCGCGCTGAATCCGGGCCTCGTTTACTGCTCGATCACGGGCTTCGGCCAGGACGGTCCGAACGCCTCGCGTGCGGGTTACGACGCGATGATCCAGGCCGAGGCCGGCCTGATGTCGCTGACCGGCGCCGCCGGCGGCGAACCGATGAAGGTCGGTATCGCGGTGAGCGACCTGATGTGCGGCATGTATGCGAGCAGCGCGATCCTCGCCGCGTTGCACGAGCGCACACGCACGGGCCGCGGCAGCCGGCTCGATCTCGCGCTGTTTGATTGCCAGGTCGCGTGGCTCGCGAACCAGGGCATGAACTACCTCGTCGGCGGCGAGGTGCCTTCACGTCACGGCAGCGCGCATCCGAACATCGCGCCGTACCAGGCGTTCGCGACGGCAGACGGACATCTGATGCTGGCGGTCGGCAACGACGACCAGTTCCGCCGCTTCTGCGCCGCCGCCGCGTTGCCTGAACTCGCTGGGGATGCGCGCTTTTCGAGTAATGCGGCGCGCGTCGCTGCGCGCGACGCACTTAGCGATGCGATAGGCGCGCGTCTGGCGGTCGCGACGACGCAGGAATGGCTGGATCGTCTCGCCGCGGCCGGCGTTCCGGCCGGACCGGTCAACGATCTCGCCGCCGTCTTCGCGCATTCCCAGGTCCATGCGCGCGGGCTGCACGTCGAGCAGCCGCATCCGCGCTGGGGCAGCGTGCCGCAGATCGCGAACCCGCTGCGGCGCGATGCACAGCCGCAACTCGCCCCACTGCCGCCGCCGGCGCTGGGCGAGCACAGCGACACGGTCCTCGCTGAACTCGGCTTCGATGCGGCGGCGCGCGCGGATCTGCGCGCGCGCGGCGTCATTGGCGGCAGTACCGTCGCGGAGTCCTGACCAGTGACGGGTTCGAGCCTGGAAACGCTGCGGTGGCAGCCGCCGCGCTGGCAGGCGCTGCCCCTGCTGCCCGGTGCGACACTGCGTTTCGCGACTGACCTGCTCGCCGACCCGGTCGTGCTGTTCGCGCAGCTACGCGCGGAAATCGCCTGGGAACAGCATCACCTGAAGATCTTCGGCCGCACGCTTGCATCACCGCGGCTGTCGTGCTGGATCGGCGATGCCGATGCGGTCTATACCTACTCGCGCACGCGCTTCGAGCCGCGCCCGTGGACGCCGCGGCTGGCCGCACTGCGCGCGGCGTTGCGTGACTGCTGCGCGCAGGATTTCAACAGCGTGCTGTGCAATCTCTATCGCGACGGGCGCGACAGCATGGGTTGGCATAGCGACGACGAGCCCGAACTCGGCGCCGAGCCGACGATCGCGTCGCTGAGCCTGGGCGCGACGCGGCGTTTCCGCCTGCGCCACAAGCGCGATCCTGCGTTGCGTCTGGAGCTGGATCTGCCGGCCGGCAGTCTGCTGGTGATGTCGGGTGCGACCCAGCGCCACTATCGTCATGATTTGCCGCGCGCGCTGCGTGTTTCAGAGCCACGCCTCAACCTGACCTTTCGCTGCGTAGAGGCGGGGTGAGCAACGAAGCAGGAGAAGTGAGGAACGAGTCAGCGGAGTTGCGTTTCGCGACGCGGCCAACTCACCTGTCTCGCAATCCTGTCCACGCGCCGCTGATCGCTATGCCAGCAGCATGCAGGTCACGCCGGCGATCGTCAGCGCGACGCCGAGCACTTTGCGCCGGGTCAGCGCTTCGTGCAGGAACACCGCGGCGAGGATCACGATGAAGATGGACGTGGTCTCGTTGAGGATCGCCGCGACCGATGCGCTGGTGTACTTGTATCCGCCCAGCCACAGCAGCATCGAGAGGTATTGCCCGACCAGTGCGCCGACCAGCACGACGGGCCAGCGGATCTTCGCGCGTTCGGCGTGGCCCGGCCAGGGCAGCTCGCGCTTGAGCGCGAATATCAGCAACAGGCCGCCAATGCCGCCGAGCATGCGCAGCGCGACCATCCAGATCAGCGGCTGGGTTTCCAGAACGCGCTTGACCAGCACGATGGCCACGGCCATCAGCGCGATGGCGCCGACGCCGAGCAGCAATCCGCGGCGCAGTTCGCGTCGCTCGGCGGGTTCACCGGACGAGCGCGCGCTGACCACGAGCACGCCACTCGTCACCAGCGCGAAACCGAGCAACTGCAACGGCCCCAGGCGTTCACCAAGGAACAGGAACGACAGCAGGATCACGAACGGGCTGTAGAAATTGCCGAGGATGCCCATGCGTCCCGCGCCGAGGCGATTGAGCGCGGTGAGGTACATACTGTCGGCGACGGCGATGCCGAGCATGCCCGACAGCAGCGTAATCGCGAGTTCCGCCGTGCTCAGCTGCGGCGGCGGTCCGCCGAAGAACGCGAGGCTGGGCAGCAGGAAGCCGAGCACCAGCAGGTTCTTCATAAGGTTCAGACGCACCGGGGCGATCGTTTCGCCGAGGTGTTTGTAGATAATCACGCCGGCCGACCAGGCCAATGCACTCAAGATCGCCAGCGCCTCACCCAGACCCATGCACCTACATCCCGAATGCTGCCGCGGCCAAGCGGACGATTATCGCCGAGCCCGTGCATGAACGACCGTTCGGCCTCGCTCAAGGAACGCGTCGGGTTCGTCATCGCGCTTGCGCGGCGTCTGCACGAATACGGCACGGCGGCGCCACGCCTGGAAGAAGCGATCGGCAAGGTCAGTGCGCGTCTCGGACTGGTCTGTGACGTACTTTCGACGCCGACCTCGATCGTGCTGTCGTTCGCCGAGCAGAATCATGAGCTGGACTCGGTCGCCGATTTCACCCAGGTCATCCGTCTCGCGCCCGGCGAAGTGAACCTGCGCCGGCTCTGTGCGGTGGACGAGATCGCCGACCGCGTCATCGACGGCAGCCTCGATCTGCAGAAAGGGTATCGCCAACTGCTCGAACTCGGGCGGCCGCCGAGCCGGCGCACGCGCGGGCTCACGGTGTTGAGCTTCGGTGTGGCCTCGGCCAGCGTCGCGACCCTGCTCAAGGCCTCGTGGATGGATCTGGTTGTCGTCGCGCTGCTCGGCTGGCTCATTGGCCTGCTGGCGCTTGCCGCAGAGCGCCGCCCGCGTCTGTCCAACAGCTTCGAGGCGTTGTCGGCGCTGCTGGTCACGCTGATCGCGACCCTGTTCAGTGCCTACGTCGCGCCGCTGACCTTGAATGCGGTCGTGCTGGCGAGTCTCATTGTGCTGCTACCGGGCATGACCCTGACCACGGCCGTGCGCGAACTGTCCAGCCAGCACCTGGTATCTGGCGTCGCGCGCATGGCCGGCGCGACGGCGACCTTGCTCAAGCTGACTTTCGGCGCGGTCGCGGCAACACAGTTGTGCCGCGTGCTCGGGGTCGTGCCCGCCGTCGAGATACTGCCGCCGGTACCGTTGTGGGTGGAGTGGGCCGGACTGGTGGCCGGCGCGCTGTCGTTCGCCGTCCTGTTCCGCAGCGCGCCGCGCGACGGGCTGATCGTGGTCGGCTCCGTAATGTTCGGCTACGCGCTCACGAGGCTCGGCGGCGCGCAGTTCGGACCCGAGTTCGGTGTGTTCATCGCCGGGCTCGGCGTCGGCGCCGTCAGCAATCTCTACGCGACCTGGTACCAGCGGCCCGGTGCGGTGATCCGCGAGCCCGGCATCATCCTGCTGGTGCCCGGCAGCGTCGGCTTCAAGAGCCTGTCGTTCGTGTTCGAGCGCGATGTGTTTCTCGGCGTCGACACGGCGTTCTCGCTGATCACCATCCTCGTTTCGCTAGTTGCAGGATTGTTGTTCGGCGATCTGCTGGTGCCGCCGCGGCGCAGCCTGTAGCAGGGGCTGTCGGGAAAGCGCCTCACCCGATGCGCAGGTCCGCTTCGCGCACGCCAGCCTGCAGCGCGGCACTGAACCAGCGCGGCCGCTTGCCACGGCCGGTCCAGGTCTGGTTCGGCGCGAGGGGATTGCGGTATTTGGGTTTCACCGTGCGCTTGCGCGTGGGGATGTGGCCGAACAGTTCTTCGATCGTGAAGCCTTCCTCGCGCGCGAGGCAGACCAGGCGGGCACGCACCTCGGCCGCATGTTCGCGCTGCATTTCCTGCTGACGTTGATTGGCCTGGGCGATGAGGTCGGTCAGCTGTTGGGAACTGAGAGAGTCGAGATCGAGGTCGATGGCCATGTGGTCCTTGTGCCCTTGCCGCCGAGACGACGGCACAACGCCGCCGTCGTAGCGGTGTGTGCGAGCCTCGGTGTTGATCCCTGAAACGCGATTTTGTGCCAAAACAGATTTCTAGCGCAAAATATTCCTTCGTCGGTCGAGCTGGCCGCGGCCGTGGCGCCGCTCCCGACCGGGTGCCTTAAACCCGCTATACCGGATACTATGGGCCTTGTTGCGGGGCGGGGCGGGTTGTTTTTTCTACGTCTCAGGGGTGAGCAGTGGGTCTGCTGGACGATCTCGAACAGGAAGCGCAGCGGCGCAAGGCGGGTGCCGACGACCAGGATCGCGCGAAACAGGAGCGCGAAGCGGTCTATCGCACGCAGCTTGAGCCGGGCATGGCGGCGTTGCACGAATACCTGTCCAAGCTCACGCAGAATCTGAGCTTCATCAAGCCCCGGAAAACGTTTCGCTACCCGCTCGCCGGCTACGGCGATCTGGTGCTGCAGGTCGAGCACGAGTACGACTTGAAGATCACGAGCCAGCCTGCCTCCAAGGAGATCAAGCTGTCGTTTCCGTGCCCGATCGTGACTGACGAGTGTCCCAGCGTCGAAATACTCGGCTCGACCAAGGTCAAGTCTGTCGCCGGCACGTTCCAGCGCTTCCACATCGGCGGTGTGGCCATCACCAAGAAGGATGCGAACGGCGAAGTGCTCGCGGCGACCGTCAAGGCGCGCGGACGCATCGTCCTTGCGGCCGTATTCAGCGCCGACGCGGATTCTGGTGCCGTACGCATGCAGTTCAGCAACTTCGACCAGATGGGCGGCCAGCAGACCAAGACGGTTACCGGCGAGCAATTCAACGAATCGCTGTACGACGAGATTGGCCGCTACATCGCGCGCGAGCAGAACAACCTGTTTCGTGAGGCGCTGCCCGACGACTACCGCAAGCAACTGCGCACCAAGGTGCAGCAGGAGGAGCTCAAGCGCCGTTGGGAAACGCAGATGTCGCAGCGCCAACGCGAGGAGCTGGCCGAGATGGAGCGTCAGCAGGGGCTGGCCGGCAAGTTGACCAAGGTCGTCGATCAGGTCAAGGGCGGTTCGTTCTTCGACAAACTGCGCGGGCTGGTCAAGAAGGACAAATAGTGCCGCCGCGGCCTTCGCGGCGCGCGCCGGCCTGGACAAGCGGCCGCGTGTTTCGGCAATTGCGTCGGAACGCATAGAATCACGGACTTTTCCGCCTGCAGTCCGTCGCCATGCGCCTGAGCTCGTTCCATCTCGCTACCGTCAAGGAAGTCCCCGCCGACGCCGAAATCGTCAGCCACCAGCTGATGCTGCGCGCCGGCATGATCCGCAAGCTTGCGGCAGGCCTGTACACCTGGAGCCCACTGGGGCTGCGCGTACTGCGCAAGGTCGAGGGCATCGTGCGCGAGGAAATGAATCGCGCCGGCGCGATCGAAGTGCTGATGCCCGCAGTGCAGCCGCGCGAGCTGTGGGAGGAAACCGGGCGCTGGGAGAAATTCGGCGGCCAGCTCCTCAAGATCAAGGACCGCAAGGACGCGGAATACTGCTTCGGCCCCACCCACGAGGAAGTCATCACCGACTTCGCCCGTGCCGAGCTGCACAGCTACAAGCAACTGCCGCTGAACTTTTACCAGATCCAGACCAAGTTCCGCGATGAGATCCGACCGCGCTTCGGCGTCATGCGCGCGCGCGAATTCCTCATGAAGGACGCGTACTCCTTCCATTTGAGCGCGGAGTGCCTGGAACGCGAATACTGGAACATGTACGAGACCTACGGGCGCATCTTCACGCGTCTGGGGCTGAAGTTCCGCGCCGTGCAGGCCGATGCGGGCGCGATCGGCGGAAACGTTACGCACGAATTCCACGTGCTGGCCGATTCGGGCGAGGATGCGATCGCGTTCAGCGACGGCTCGGACTATGCGGCGAACGTCGAGAAGGCCGAAGCGCTCGCGCCGACGCAGGCACGACCGGTCGCGGGTGCGACGCTGGAGCGCGTCGCGACGCCGACGCAGAAGACCATCGAAGACGTCTCGGCGTTCCTTGCGGTGGCGCCCGAGGCCTGCATCAAGACCATCATCGTGCGCGGTGTCGACGGCCTCGTCGCCTTGTGCGTGCGCGGCGACCACGAGATCAACGAGGTCAAGGCCGGCAAGCTGGCCGAACTGGCCGGTGAGTCGACGCTCGCCGACGAGGCCGAGATCATCAAGGCGCTCGGCTGCAAGCCCGGTTTCATTGGTCCGATCGGTCTGCCGGCGTCGATCCCGGTCATCGTCGACCGCAGCGCGGCCGTGCTCGCAGACTTCGTCTGTGGGGGCAACCAGGACGGTACGCACTACCGCGGTGCGAACTGGGAACGCGATGCGCAGATCACGCGTGTGGCAGATCTGCGCAAGGTCGTCGACGGCGATCTGTCGCCCGACGGCCAGGGTGCTATCCGTATCGCACGCGGCATCGAGGTCGGCCACGTCTTCCAGCTCGGCCAGAAATACGCCGAGGCACTGGAGGCCACGGTGGTCGACCAGGGCGGCAAGAATCAGGTCATGAGCATGGGCTGCTACGGCATCGGCGTCAGCCGCATCGTCGCGGCCGCGATTGAGCAGAACTTCGATGCTGCTGGGATCATCTGGCCCGAACCCATGGCGCCGTGGCGCGTCGCGCTGTGCCTGATCAATCCAAAGAAGGATGCCAACGTGGCGGCGGTCGCCGACGCGTTGTACGCCGAGCTTGGCGCGCGCGGTGTCGAGGTGGTTCTCGACGACCGCGGCCTGCGCACGGGCGGTATGTTCGCCGACATGGAACTGATCGGCATTCCGCACCGCGTCGTGATCAGTGAGCGCGGCGTGGCCGCCGGCACATTCGAATATCGCGCGCGGCGCGAGACCGAAAGCCGCCAGCTCAGCCGGGACGAGGTGCTGGCGCTGTTCGCCTGAAACGGCATGCGCAGGGTGGCGATGCGTGAAATGGCGCATCGCGCCATCTACGGGATTGCTGCCGTTTTCCGAGGGGTCCCTAACGCGATTGCTTTGCCGGATCAGGCGGAACGGGACGGTTTTCCGCGGCGCCTGCGGCGGACGGACTGCGGTAGCCGGGTACGACGTTTGTGTTCGGATCGTAGCGTACGGACTCGTAGGGACGGTCCGTGGGAGGGACATCTGTCACGTTGAGCCGGCCCTTCGCATCGCGCCATTTGTACAGCGTCGGCGATGCGGTCTGCGCATTCGGAGACACCGGTGCGGCATGACGTATCGCGACCGGCAGTGTCTGCGGCGCGAAATACCACCAGACGGCTGCAGCCGCCGCCAGCAGCGCGAGCAGTCCGGCGACGGTGCGAGTCACTGCGGGATTACTGGCTGTCGCCTTGAGGCGAACACAGCGAAGCGACCGTCGCTTGAGCGATATTAAGTTCCGCGGCTCGGTCCGCTGCACCCAGTTCGACCGTCTTCCCGTCCCGTTGCACGGTCAGCAATTGGTTACTGGAGAGCAGGCTGACGCGTTTTTGCGCGGATGCGCAACGCGCGGCGTTGCTGGCGTCGGCAGTGGGAGCACTGGCGGCCGCATCGCCCGTGGGGGGCGGAGTCTGCGGTTCCGTCTGAGTGATCCCCGTATTCTGATTGACGATTCTGACGTTGTTGAACTCGGTGCCTTTGGGCGGTGGCGCATCCGAGAAATGAACGACGCCGTTGGCGTCCTTCCATTTGTACACTTTGTCAGCGGAATGGCCGGCAGTCGCGGCAACTGCTGCGAGCAGGCCGAAGGCGACTTGGATGGCTTTCATAAGGGGCTCCGTGGTCGCGCAGGAAACGGCGCGGGTCGATCGTAGGTATTGGATAGCACTGTTGTTCCCACGATACAAGCCGTTGCGCCGCGGTACTGTGCAGCACGGCAGCAAAATCCGGCAAATCCTTGGACAGCCATTCAACCGTGCTTCGGGCGCAGCGCGAGACGGTTTGCCGAAGCGATCCGACGAGGGAAGGCCTCGACTGCCGATCGGGCCGGCGACGGAGATTTGAAGGACGCTCGAGCGGCGAGTGCGGAAGGCCGCGCCAACGACGAATCTCCGGAAACCACCGTTTTCGAGCACACGGGCGGGGCATTGCCGGTACGCTGAGGCAGCGCTTTCCGTGCGCGCCATCCGATCGAGAATGAGGCAGGTGGCTGTTTGTCGACGACGTCCACGCCGCCTACGGCCGCGCCGGCGGTCTGAGGACTTGGCGCGGACGCGGCGATCCCGCAAGCTTTCCCAATTCCGCACGAGGCACAGGCATGGAATCCAGCGAAAGTCCGCGCCGCAAGCCGCACCGCGGCATTTATCTGCTGCCCAACCTCCTGACCACCGGGGCCATGTTCGCCGGCTTTTACGCGATCATCGTCGCGCTGGCCGGGCGGCCTCAGGAGGCCGCCATGGCGGTCTTAATCGCCGCGCTGCTAGACGGTCTGGAAGGCCGGGTCGCGCGACTGACCAA
>NZ_JAVTWC010000131.1:0-26010 GCF_032229445.1 Tahibacter sp. | reverse complement strand
TAACGACACCAACGCACTCGCGTTCTTGATCTCCGGAATAGCGGGGCAGCTTCAGCTATCTTCTAGGCATTCCGATCTGTTTAGATCAATTTCTGCTGCCGTCTATCTCTCGCAGTCATGCTTCGAGAGCAAGCAACGGTCAGCCATTGAGGCGCGAGCTGCCGCTGGGACTCTCTGATGATCGAATATCGGGTACGTTCACTCTCACTGCTGAATCTGGTTAACGACATTCGCGCGGGTAGGCTAATCCCTGACGCCTATTTTCAGCGCAATCTCGTTTGGCGTGAGGTTCACAAACGAGGCTTCATTGAAACGATCCTCAAGGGTTACCCTTTTCCTCAGATATTTATCTCCAAGGGAAAGGTTAACGTGGAAACCATGACCACTGTCTCATGCATCGTTGACGGACAACAACGCTGCAATGCCATCAGCAGGTTTATTGACGGAGAGTTTGATGTCGGCGGCAAGACCTACGCGACTCTAAGCGAGTCCGAGAAGTCGGAGTTTCTCAAGTACGAGATAGCGGTTATCGAACTGGAACTCGAAAACGACGACCCAAAGGTTCAAGAGATATTCCAACGCATCAATCGTACCTCGACGTCACTGACATCGATCGAGAAGCTGGCGTCTGAGTATTCGACTTCCGATTTCATGCTAGTCGCCAAGCTTCTTACCGATCAGATCTCGCTAGAACGGTCTGGAGAGGATGACTTCCGGGAAGACCCAAACATCCCGGAAGAGTTTTTCGCATGGGCGTCGCGTCAAAAGGTGAAAAATTTTCACAAGTTGCTTAACGATAAGGGAATATTTACCCCGCAAGAGATAGCACGGAAGACGAACCTAATGCACACACTCAACATAATGGCGGCGGTGCTCGGGGGACTCTCGAATCGAAACGAGAAGGCAATTGAACTCCTTACTGACTACGCCTTAGGCTTCCCGCAACGTGACGAGGTCGTTCAGACTTTGGAACAAGCGGCCGAATTCGTGCTCAAAATGGGACACAGGGGCAGAAGTTACTGGCTCAACAAGGCGAACGTGTTCTCTCTTCTCGTCGCAGTCGCGGCGCTAAAGAAGGAAGGGCATGGCATTGACCCGTCCCGCGTGCGCCGTGCTTTGGACGCCTACGAGGGGAGCTTACCTGCCGACTACAAGCTTGCAGCTGCTGAGGCAGTGAATGGCACAAAGGCGCGGCAATTGAGGAACAAGCACCTCACGCAGCTCATGCTGGAAAGCATGGGATAGTCAAACCTGTGCGCCCCCAAGTACGGGGTCAGGTTAACTTACTTGACAGCACGTAACCCGAGTTAACCCGAGACCGCTCTTCTTGCGCCACGGCCGGCGAACACATCTATCTCGTCGGCGCTCACGTCAATAGTGTCCGCTTTTAAAAACCGACAACGGCATGACTAAGATTGCTAGGACGATTGGTTTTTCTGTACGGCCCGGCTGAGGTGCTGGCCTCCGGACACGTTTTCTAACAATTCATGCCGAAGTCGCTCCGCGACCCTGCTTGACTCAGCGTTATCGCTTGGAGGAGAGGATGTGAAATCTATCGTTGCCGTAGTCGAGTGGTTCGGCCCATACACGCTTGAAGAGGCGCAACATGCATCGTTCGACTATGAAGACGGCATCTACATTGCCATTGGCAAGACGAAGCATGCTCGCGCCTCCCACCTTCAGTATGTGGGTCTTGCTTCCGACCTCAAGTCACGCATGAATGGATATCATCACAAGTTACCCCTGATAACGCGGGATCGTGAGATCTGGTTAGGTGAATTGATATCACCAAGGACTCCAGGCAAGAAGATCAAGGTAACAGACAGAATGCTTGACTTAACCGAGTGGGCGCATGCCTATTTCCTTCAGCTTCCGCTCAACGACAAAAAGAAGGCAAACCCGCCGGACAGGCCAATTACCGTATACAACCGTTGGTGGCGGAAAGATTTTGAAACCCCATACAGAAAGCGCCCGCACAATGCATGGCCCGATATCATCGACTTTGCTGGTCGCGACTATGACAGCAAGGTTGTTTGGTTTGGCATGCGGCAGTTGGTTCAAGCCTGTGACGCGTTCAAAGGCTAACTGTGCGTTCCGGTGCGACGTCTCCGCGGCCATCAGATGGGCTAACGGAACGCGCGACCCGCCTGAGTGATAACTGACGCGCTTCTCCACAAGACCGGCGAATGAGCAGCGAGACAAATCCGCGTCCTTGACGCCACCCGCTCCAAAGCCGACACTCCGCTCGTTGCCGCCTATTCGGCAACCGGGTTTAGCAGCCCGCATTCACAGGCGCACACAGCGCCGCACCGAAAGCCGGCGTTTTTTTACGCCCGGAATTCCAGCGGCGTGGTCTGCCGATTTCTGGCGACGGTGTGCGGGGAGCCGCAAGGCTCGCCGGCCCCTGTGACCGGTCTGCTAACCCGCACACCGTTCGCCACCCTTTTCTCACCATTCCGGGTGGCGACTCCACGCAAAGGGAGTTGTCCATGGAAATTCGGTCTGCAGTCGGCGGCACTGAGCCGCGTCCTTGTTGCCTTGTCCGCGTAGGCGGCGTTGTTCCGTTTTTCGGGAGGCGCGCGCCATGACCTATAGCGGCTCGTTCCATCCGATGCGCCTCGACGCGGAAGGCGATCATCCGGTGATGTTCGCGTACATCCTCGACTCGCGCGAGAACCGCGAAGCGCTGGAGGTGGAGATCATGACTCGCCTTGCGGCGATCCAGGAACTCAGCGAAACCATCGCCGAAGCGGAGTTGGAGTCGCCCGGCCCGCGATCGCACGGGGGCATCCTCGAAGCTGTGGCCATCCTCTCGCGCGATATACGCGGGCTGATGGAAGCCCGTTCGAACAACGGGCCGTAAGTTCTCGCATTGCCGGGGCGGCATCGTGCCGCTCCGGCGTTTCGAACATCGCAATGTCGCGCTGGCGACCGGTCGGTATTCATTCGCCAGCGCAAGCGTAGAGCGGACGCTCGCTCCCATGATCTGTCTCGCCGGCCGAGCGCCATCCCGGTTCTGCCCCTCAGCTCAAACGTCAGGCATCGCCGACCACCACTTCGGCCAGGTCAGCACCCAGGTTGTGGCAAGCTATGGCCTTGCGTTCCCCGGAGACTCCCATGCCTTTACCCGTCGAAGTTCTTGCTCAGCAGGTGCTGCAGCTACCTGCGTCGGACCGGGCGCGCCTCTTGGACCAGGTCATCAGCAGCCTCGATGCCGATCGGGAGCGAGATGCTCGCTGGAATCAACTGGCTGCGAAGCGTGACGCCGAGGCTGACGCCGATCCGTCCGTACTCGTACCGGGCTCCGAGGCGGTTGCACGCATTCGCGCCAGCCTCGGATGACCTACAGCCTCCATCGAGCGGCGGAACTTGATCTACTGGAGGCGGCTAAGTTTTATCGCCACGAGGGCGGCGCTAAGCTCGCAAACCGCTTCCTGGACGAGTTCGAGCGCGTTGCCAAGCTACTTATCGAGTTCCCGGGGATTGGCACGCCAGCGGAAGATCTTCGTCGGATATACCGACTGCATGACTTCCCGTACTCCGTGATCTACCGCGAGACCGGTGGGCACATTCGCGTCCTTGTCGTTCGTGGGCATCTCCGCGACCCCGACTATGGCGAATCACGGCGCTAGCTAGCGGCAGTGGCCAAGAACAGGGTCAGGCTAACTTCCTGAAAACCAAATTGACCTGCCCCCGTTTCTAGCCTCACCCCAAACTCCCCGCCGCAGCCACCAGCTCCTCATCCGAAGGCAGCACCAGCAACGCCGCGCCAGCGAGCGGCGTATAGGTATCCACGCCCACCACGCGCTTGAGCGGCTTGCCGCCATGCCCCGACTCGACGATCGCGGTGATGATGCCTTCGCCGACACCGGCGCTGCGGCGGCCTTCGTCGGCGACGAGGATGCGGGCGCAGTCGCCGGCGTGGCGGGCGATCGCGGCCTCGTTCAGCGGCTGCAGCCAGCGCAGGTCGACGACGCGGGTCTTCCAGCCGTGGCTGGCTTCCAGCGTCTTCGCCGCGCGCAGGCCCATGGGCACGGTGTTGCCGTAGCAGAAGATCACGAGGTCTTTCGCCGCCGGTGAATACACGCGTTCCTCGCCCAGCGGGATGTGCTGATCCGGCGAGGGATAGGCGGTCAGCCACTGGCCGTCACCGGGTTCGTAGAGGTCCTTGGTCATGTACAGCGCGATCGGCTCGAGGAATGCGCAGACGCGACCGTCGACCTTGGCCAGCGCAGTCAGCGTGCGCAGCATCATCGCCGCGTCGTCGCCGCGGCTCGGGCAGCCGACGACGAGGCCGGGAATGTCGCGCAGCGCGGTGATCGATGTATCGTTGTGGAAATGGCCGCCGAATCCCTTCTGGTAACCCAGCGAGGCGATGCGCATGACCATCGGGTTGCGGAACTGGCCGTTGGAAAAGAACTGCAGCGAGCAGGCCTCGCCGCGGATCTGGTCGCAGGCATTATGGAAATAGGCCAGGTACTGGATTTCCGGCAGCGGCAGCATGCCCATGTTGGCGAAACCCTGGGCCAGGCCCAGGATCATGGTTTCGTCGAGCAGCGTGTTGAACACGCGGCTGCCCTTGAACGCCTTGTGCAGGCCCTTGGTCACGGTGTAGACGCCGCCCTTCTGCGCGACGTCCTCGCCGAACAGCAGGGTTTCAGGGTATTTGCAGAACAGGTCGTGCAGCGCGTTGTTGATCTGGATCGCGAGATGGCGCGGCGCCTGCTTCTCGGGCAGCTTGTCCTCGCCGCCGAACACGGCCAGACGCTTTTCGGCGTAGTCGGCGCGCTTGGCTTCGACGTTGACCTGGTTGGGATGGTACGGCGCCAGCGGCGCGAGCACTTCGGCAAGATCGGTCAGCTTGGGCCGCCGGTCCGCCTCGTCGGCTGCCACGAAACATTTCTGCCGCACCGCTTCATAGCGCGCGAGCAGGGTTTCTTTCGAATACAGGCCGGCCTCGAGCGCGATCGCGGCCGAACGCAGCAGCGGATCGGTCGCTTCGACCGCCATGAGTTCCTCGACGCTGCGCCACTCGATCTCGAAGTCGGTGCCGGCGTGACCCATGATGCGCGTGGTGCGCAGATGCAGGAAGGTCGGCCGCCGCGTCGTGCGGCAGTGATAGACCGCGCGTGCGACCTGTTCATAGCCCTCGGCGATATCCAGGCCGTTGGCGTAGAAATAGTCGAGATCGCGGCGGCCGCTGAAGCTCGCGGAAATCCAGTCGGTCGGGGTCTTCACCGAGATCCCGATGCCGTTGTCCTCGCAGACGTAGAGCACCGGCGCGGGCAGCTTCTGGTAGGCGGTCCACTGCGCGGTGTTGAACGCGGTCTGCGCGGTCGCGTGATTGGCCGAGGCATCGCCGAAGGAGCAGATCGCGATCGAGTCTTCGGGAATCGGCAGCGTGTGGCCGATGCGCCGCGCCTGTTCGATCGCGACCGCCGTGCCGAGCGCCTTGGGCAGGTGCGAGGCGATGGTCGAGGTCTGCGGCAATACCCAGAGCGGCTTGGAACCCCAGACCTTGTGACGGCCGCCCGAGGCCGGATCGTCCTTGCTCGCGGCGAAGGAAAGCGCCGAATCCATGATCGGATCCATGCCGGGGATCTTGCGGAAGCGTTCGGCCATGAAGCCGCCTGAACGGTAGTGCAGGAAGGCCGGATCGGTATGCCGCGTCAGACGCGCGACCATCGCATTGCCTTCGTGGCCGGACGAACCGATCGTGTAGAAGACCTTCTGCTTGACGCGCAGCACGCGCGCCATCAGGTCGAGATGCCGGCTGACCAGCTGCGATTCGAATAGCGCGATGAAGTCGTTCGTCGTGCACAGGCTGCCCGGCAATACCGCTTCGTCGGCGGCCGGGCGCTTGCGTACCTGGCCGTTCCAGTCGCGCACGAATTCGATGAAATTCTGATCGCAGACTTCGGCGCGATTGAGGCTCTTGTGGCGGGCGGGTATGGGCGCAACGGCGGACATGGGCAACCTGGTCGGTAAAAGTCCCGTATGCGAAACGCGCAGGCGGGACGGTGATGGAGACGAGTTCTGAAGCGTCAGAACCGTATCGCTCAGTGTGGCGCACCCGAATCGGACCGAGCAGCAGCAACACAGGATGGGTCAGGACGTTCCGAAAGAGGCGCAAGAATAGCCGCAGGTCTTAGGCAAGGAAACTCGACGCGAGCGCGGAACAGGGACGCATCCACGCGGCCGTAGGCCATTGGCTCCGCGGGTTTGCCGCGCAGTGGTTCTTGGGCCTTCGGCCAGCGGCGCGCAACGACCACAGAAACGGCTTCGCCGCGGCGGCGTTTCGCTGCACCATACGCGCCACGATGGCGAGTGGACTCGCCTGCGGGGGGCGAGTCGCGATGAGTACACCGATCGATCCAACCTGGCGCAGCACAGCGCCGCCCACGCCTGGCGGCGCAGACGGCGCCGAGTTCGTGAGCGGCCAGCGCGTCGGCCGCTACGTGATCCAGCGCCTGCTCGGCCGCGGCGGCATGGGCGTGGTCTATCTGGCCGACCAGGTCGAGCCGGTGCGCCGTCAGGTCGCGCTCAAGCTGATCCGGCCGGCCTTCGCCGACAGCCTTGCCGAAGCGTATTTCGAGGTCGAGCGCCAGGCGCTGGCGCGCATGGATCACCCGGGCATCGCCAAGGTGCTGGAAGCCGGCACCACCCCCGAAGGCCAGCCATTCTTCGCGATGGAGTGGATCGACGGGCCGCCCCTGGACCAGTACCTCGCCCAGGCCAATCCGGGTCTGCTGGCGCGCCTGGAATTGCTGCGCCAGGTGGCACTCGGCGCGCATCATGCGCACCAGCGCGGTGTGGTGCATCGCGATCTCAAGCCCGGCAACGTACTGGTGCCGCTGATCGACGGCCACGCGGTACCCAAGATCATCGACTTCGGCGTCGCCGTCGGCATCGGACAGGGCGGCCGTCGTTCCGGTGACTACGCCGGCACGTCGCTGTACATGAGTCCCGAGCAGGCCGGCCTGACCGACAGTGACGTCGATGTGCGCAGCGATGTGTATTCGCTCGGCGTGATGCTGCTCGAAATGCTTGCGCCGGCCGGCACGCTGGACGCGCTGCGCGAGCGCGGCATCGGCGCGAGCAAGTTGTCGCGGGTACTGCGCACAGACCGTGCGCCGGATCCGACGACGCATCAGGATGCAACCGAATGGCTTTCGCTGCCGGCGCTGCGCTCGATCCCGCGCGAGCTGCGCCATGTGATCGCGCGCGCGACCGATGTGCAGCGTGACGCGCGCTACGGCTCGGCCCAGGCACTGGCGGAGGACCTGGCTCATTTCCGTGCCGACCTGCCGCTGGCCGCGGTACCGGCGACGCGCACCTACGTCATCGGCAAGTTCGTACGCCGCCACCGCCTGCCGCTGCTGGCGGGCGCGGCCGTCGTCGCAGCGCTGATCGTCGGGCTCGGCGCCGCGATCTTCGCGCTGCTGCAGGCCCGGACAGAAGGCGAGCGCGCCGAACAGGCCGCCCAGCGCGCCACCCGCGAGGCCGCGCGCAGCCGCAGCATGGCCGACTTCCTCGGCGCTGTGCTGGCCGGCATCGAGCCCGAGCAGGCACGCGGCCTCGACACGAAGCTGCTGCGCCAGATACTCGACCAGGCCGCGGCGCGCGCACAGCGCGATCTCTCCGGCGACGCCGAACAGCTCGCCGACATCGAAGTGACGATCGGCCGCGCATACCGTTCCATCGCGGTGCTCGACAAGGCCGAGGAATTCCTGGGCCGCGCACTCGAGCGTCAACGCGCGCGCCTAGGCCCCGATGCAGCCGTCACGTTCGAAACGGAACGTTTCCTGCTCTGGAGCATCAGCGAGCACGGCCGCGAAAACGAAGCCTTGCCGCGTGCGCGCGGACTGCGCGAGCGCGCCGAACGCGTGCTCGGCGCGAACGCGCGCGAAACGCTGCTGCAGGACCTCGCCACTGGCTGGTTCGAATACCTGGCCGGCAACATGAAGCCGGCCGAGGCGCTGCTGCGCACCGCCAGCGAAGGCCTAGCCGCGACCGGTCCGGACGACGCCAAAGCGCTCGATGCCCTCGGTCGCCTCGGCATCGTGCTGGCCGACTCGGGCCAGTACGACGCGGCTCGCCCACTCTACGACCGCGTGCTGGCCGGCTACACGAAATTGTTCGGCGAGGAAGATCCGCGCACGCTCGGCGTCAGCAACAGCCTCGGCGTGCTCGCGATGCAGCAGCGCCGCCATGCCGACGGCGAGCGCGAATTCCGCCGCATGCTGCCGATCTACGAACGCCTCTACGGTCGCGACCACGTGCAGACCCTGGCACTGGTGCTGAACATGTCGGGCGCGTTGCGCCAGCAGGGCAAGGTGGCCGAGTCCGGCCCCTACTATCGCCGCGCCTACGACGGCATGAAGGCGAAGTTCGGTTCCGACAACCTGCGCACGCTGATCGCGCAGAACAACCTCGCCAACTATCTGATCGACGCGGGCGAGACGAAGGACGCGGTGGCGATGGCGCAGGAAGCCGTGAACCGCTCGCGAGAACCGCATGCGAGCAACCGCATCGTCCTCGGCGAATTCCACTTCACTCTGGGCAAGGCGCTGTTCGCCAACCGCCAGCTGACACCTGCCGAAACGGAACTGCGGCTTGCATGGGATCTGCGTTCAACGGAGATGGGTGCCACCGCTGAGGACACGCGCGACGTCGCGCGCAAGCTCGCCGAACTCAAGCGTGCACAGAAGCTCGAAGCGGAAGCGCGCGAGTGGGATGCGAAGGCAGCAGGTTCCTAGCATTCTCTGCGCTCATGGCTTCGACCGCAGTCCGGCCGAACGGATGTACCAGATTCACGTGCCCAGCCTGCGCACGGCAGGCGCGAGCCGCATCGATCCAGAGCCGACATACCGCAGCCGGGGCCGGTGCAAAGTCCCGTCGCCGCGCCCGGCAGCGCGCGCGACGCGAGACACGGGCGAGTCCTGCAGGCATACGGCTGGCGGATGGCGTCCGCTACGCGCTGGCGAGCTTGCGGATCCGCATCGCCCCGAGCGGCACGAGCTGGCAAGCCAGACGCGCCCGCGGATTTTCCGGCGCATACAGCTCCAGCGCTTCGCGTTCATCCGCATCGGGCGGTTCGGCGGCGCCGGTATCGGCGTCGACTTCAATCAGGCAGGTGCCGCACAGGCCGCTGCGGCAGCCGAACAGCAGCGGGGAATTCTGCACCGTGAGGAAAAGCGGCAGGCAGGCCCGCTCGGGAAGCTCCTGCGCCGCGAAACACGTGCCCGGAAACTCGATGCGCACGGTACTCATGAGCGGCGAAAGCGCTGCAGCGCGGCACGGTTGTTGCGCAGGTAGCGCGCCGCGTCGTTGCGCTTCATGTGACGCATGTCGCGATTGTCGGCCGCGAGCCAGGCCACCGGTTCGACGAAGGCGGCGTAGGAGTCGGCCGCGGTCGCGTGCGTGCGCAGCGCCGCGTGCAGGCCTTCGGATTCGCTCCCGAAGCAGGCATCGAGCATGGCCAGCGCTTCACCGTGGTCCATGCCGAAGATGGTCGAGCGGAACAGCTTGTACACGGTCCGGAAGGTCGCGGGGTCGTACCAGAAGATGCCGTTGACGACGACCGAGGCATTGGCATGGTCGTCCTGACAGCCACGCACGGCGCGATCGACGACCCAGCGCTCCGGGCGGCTCGGCGGCGCGATGGAACGCGGCACTTCCAGCCCCACCACGCGCGAGGTGTTGAAATGGAACGACTCGTCCATGAAGTGGTAGTAGTTGATGCGCGAGGGAATCGGCGCGGTCTCGCGCGCGGTCTCGTCCAGATCGAGGTAGTGACGCGAAAGCTGGTGCTGCACCAGCTTGCCGTTGAGCGTGCGCAGGCCGCGGATCAGCAGGTACTGGCTGGCGAGAAAGGCATTGGCAGAGGCCATGACAAGGAAGCCGCGGATCTGCAGCCGGCGCCAGAAATTGCGCGCGACCGACGCGTCCGCATGGATCATGGTGTGGTCGAACACGCTGCGCATGGGATAGGTAAACAGGCGCTCGCCGAACAGTTCGTGTTCCACCGCCTCGCCGATGGTCTTGAAGGCGTTGATGTGGGCGCGTTCCTGGCGCGATTCCAGATCGAGGTTGTCGCAGACGAGGCGGAAGTCTTCCAGCGCGTAGAGGCCGGCCGCGGAAACCTGGTTGAGAAAAATGGTGGCGATCTCGGCCGAGACGATCTGCGCGTAATAGGCCACCCAGTAGAGCTGGTTCAGGACCACGCGCTGGGCCGGCGTGGCCTGGTCCCACACGGGCGTGCCCCACAGCAGCGAATAGGTTTCGGGGTTCCAGTACACGTCTCGACAATCGGCGTAGACGAAGTCGCGCGCGGCGGCGTCGATGGCGTCGGTGTGGTCGAGTTCGGTGTTGCGGCGCAGATTGAATTCGAGCTTGCGCACCGTCGACGCGTCGTCGAGCAGGGACAGGGTCTGATGCTGGACGAGGCCGCGATGCATGCAATCACCAGGGAAACAGGAATTGGCGCCAGGCGCCGGGGGCACGCACGCCGTAGCGTGCGGGAAAGCCCTGCGCCTCGCGTGCGGTACCGAACCAGCGGTCCCAGACGATGAAGTTGGCGCCGTAGTTGGCGCCGGTGCCTTCCGGACTATGATGCAGATGATGCTGCCAGGGCGTGACCAGCACCGCGCCCAACCCCGCCGGCGCGGCCACGCGCGAATGCCGCCAAAGGTCCAGTGCCGCGGTCAGTCCCGCGCCGACGAAGAAGCCGTCGGGCGAGTCGCACAGAAAGCCCAGCAACGGATTGAGCAGCAGATAGACGAACAGGAAGTTCACCGCCAGCGAATTGCGCGACGTGGCCCAGACGTCCAGCGTGGGCGAGGCGTGATGGCAGCGGTGCAATGCCCACAGCACGGGCACGCGATGGAACAGGCGGTGCTGCCAGTAGTAGCAGAAGTCGACCACGATGACATTGAGCAGGAAGGCGCCGAACCAGCCGAGCGGCAGTACGCCGGCCACCTGCGGCAGCCGGGGCACCAGCAGGCCGGTGGCGATGGCATAGCCCGCCAGTGGCACCAGCACGCCCTGTACCGCGAGACCCGCCAGGTTGAGCAGCCAGTCGACGCGCGAGTAGCGCGCCGCGCCGCGGGGACGGCCGCGCTCCAGTGCCAGCAACAGCACGAAGGCGATCAGCGGCAGGTACCAGCCGTGCTGCATGGAATCGGAAGCCTCGTTCTATCGCGGCCAAGCGGGCCGACGCAGCATAGCGACGGCCCGCGCGGCGGCGCAAACCGCGCCGATGGAGAAACATCAGGGCCGCGGGTATGCTCGCGCCACGTGTAGCGGGAGGCGCCTGGCATGAAACGGATTGCGACATGGTTGTGGCTCGCGGTATGCGTGTTCGGCAGCGGACTGGCGGTAGCGCAGACCACCCCCGGTCCGCGCGATGGCGACCACGAGGCCCTGCGCGCGCTTATGCGCACCGCCACCGAGGCGGTGAACACGCGCAAGTTCGACCTGCTTGCGCCGCAACTGCAAGCAGGCTTCACCGTGATCGCGGTGGACAACACCAAGCTCGTCGGCGTCGATGCGTTCCGCAACTACTGGAACGGCCTGTTCGACGGACCCGACGCCGCGCTGATCGCGGTGGAGACCCGACCCGTCGCCGACGAGCTGACGCTGTTCCTCGGTGACAGCGTCGGCGTGGTCTACGGCACCTCCGAGGACACCTTCACCTTCCGCAAGAACGCCGTGTTCAAGGAAGGCGAGAAGCGCAGCATGAAGACGCGCTGGAGCGCCGCCGTGGTCAAGGAAGGCGATGCCTGGAAGCTGGTAAACGTGCACTTCTCCACCAATCCCTTCGACAACCCCATGCTCGACGCCGCCACCGCCGCAGTGAAGTGGACGGCGGCGCTGGCCGGCGCGGCGGGCCTGGTGCTGGGGCTGCTGCTGATGGGGTTGCTGCGCAGGCGCCGCTGAGCCCGGCTCTGCGTCGCCAATGTACGATCTGCTGCTGCGCGGCGGCACGGTATACGACGGGAGCGGCGCTCCCGGTCGTCGCTGCGACGTAGCCGTCAGTGATGGCCGCATCGCGGCCATCGGGCCGTCGCTGGAAGGGCCCGCGCGCGAAATCCGCGACGTGTCGGGGCTGTGGCTGCTGCCCGGTTTCGTCGACATCCACACACATTACGACGTCGAGGTCGAGATCGCACCGGGCCTCGCCGAATCGGTGCGCCACGGCGTCACCAGCGTCGTCATGGGCAATTGCAGCCTGTCGCTCACGGCGGGCCGTGCCGAAGACCTCGCCGACGTGTTCCTGCGTGTGGAAAGCCTGCCGCCGGTGCTGGTGCGGCGTTGGCTCGCGCAGGCCGTGTCGTGGCAGACGCCGGCGGACTACCTCGCCCATCTGCGCGGTTTGAATCTGGGTCCCAACGTGGCACCGCTGGTGGGTCACAGCGCCCTGCGCGTGGCCGTGATGGGATTGGAACGCGCGCTGAGCGAGCCCGCGAGCGATGCCGAACTCGCGACGATGCGCGAGCTTGCCGCGGCGGCGCTCGATGCGGGCTGCATCGGCATCTCGGTCGACATGGTGCACTGGCACAAGGTCAGCGGCGCGTTTGCGGGACGCTCGGTGCCGTCGCATTACGCCGATCGTCGCGAATACCGCCTGCTGGCCGAACTCTGTCGCGAGCGCGACGCCGTGTTCCAGGCCACGCCGAATCCGCAGCGGCCCGGCTCGTTCCTGTTCCTGCTGGGCCTGGGCACAGGACTGTTCCGGCCGGCGCTGCGCCTGACCGTGCTCTCGGCCATGGACATGAGCGACCACCCTGCCCTGTGGCGGACGTTTCCGCTGGCGACATTCGTGCTCAACCGCCTGCTCGGCGGCAACCTGCGCTTCCAGACCCTCGGCGAGGCTTTCATCATCGACGCCGACGGCCCGCTGACGCCGTTTTTCGAGGAGTTTGCCAGCGGCGTGGAACTCAACAGCGCGCCCGACGCGCGCGCGCGCCGCGGGCTCTGGGACGAGGCGAATTTTCGCCGCCGCTTCCGCGCCGACTGGCTAAGTGGCGGCCTGCGCACGTTTCATCGCGATCCGGCGCGCATGACGGTACTGGATTCGCCGGATGCGGCGCACATCGGCCAAAGCATCGCCGCCATCGCACACCAGCGCGGCGAGGACAGCACCGATTGCCTGATCGCGCTGCTGCGCGAGCACGACACCGCGCTGCGCTGGCGTGCCTGCAGCGCCAATGAGCGTCCTGAAATCCTGCGCAAGCTGCTGGCGCATCCGCACATCCTGCCGGGCTTCTCCGACGCCGGCGCGCATTCGCGCCACCTCGCCTACTTCGACAGCGCGCTGAACCTGTTGCGCGATGCGCTGCGCAGCGGCTTCATGCCGCCGGAGAAGGCCATCGCCCGCGTCACCGGCGAAGCCGCGCGCTGGTTCAACCTCGATGCGGGCCGGCTGCGCCGCAGCGCCCGTGCCGACCTGCTGCTGTTGAAACCCGATGCGTTGCTTCACGCCAGCCGCGTGGCAGAGATCGACGATGCGCACTTGAGCGGCGCGTCGCGGCTGGTGCGCCGCGACGATGCGAACGCGGTCGCGGCGGTCTACATTGCCGGGCAGGAAGTGGTACGCGACGGCGAGCCGTTGCCCATACTGGGCCGGCAGGGGCTGGGCGAGGTGCTCACGCCGCAGCACGTCGCCGCCGATCGCGCCGCCGTGCTGGAGCGCCAGCGCAACCGCCTCGACGACGACACCCTCGACAATCCGTTCCTCGACTACTGGGACATCTTCGTCTACAAGCACCAGAACCGCGCCAATATCGCCCTGCACTGCCTGGGCGTGGTGCTGATGCACGGTTCCACCGTGGCGGCGCTGCTGACGTGGAATGCATGGTTCCTGCTGGGCATACCGCTGTCGCAGCTGACCGGCCTGCTGGGCCATCTGCTGTACGAACGCTCGCATGTGGATATGCGTGATCTGGTGTTTTCCTGGCGCGCCTCGCGCTGCCTCAATCGCCTGTTCGTGAGCGTGCTGCGCGGCCGCTACGGCAGCGAGGTGCGGCGCGTGCGCGACGCCTACGCGCAGTACCAGGCGGCACGCGCGTGACGGGAATGCCACCGACGCAATCGCCGCCGACACGATGGCGACCGCTGCGACTGCCGCCGATCCGCGCGCGCTACGTGGGCCGTGCCCTGCTGCTGGGCTACGGGCTGTTCTGCCTGCTCTATCTCAGTAGCCATGCGCTGCGCCTGGGCACGCCGCTGACGCTGCAGCGCGGCGCCTTCGACGCGGCCATTCCGCTGCTGCCGTGGACGATCTGGCCATACCTGTCGCAGTTCGTGCTGCTGCCGCTGGCCGTCGTCAAGGCCCGCGACGACGCCGACCGCAGCCGTGTCTACTACGCGGCCCTTCTGGCCACGCTGACCGCCGCCGCCGTATTCCTGCTGTTTCCGACGCAACTGCAGCGTCCGCCGCTGCCCCAGGGCGGCATGACCGGCTACGCCTGGCAACTGCTGTTCGCCAGCGACGTCGACGGCAACTGCTTCCCCTCGCTGCATGCGGCGCTGGCCGCGCTGGCCGGCATCGCGCTGTGGCGACGCGGCTGGCGCGCCACAGCGCTGTCGTGGACGGCCCTGATTGCCACAGCGACGTTGACGACCCGGCAGCACGTCGCATGGGATACGCTTGCCGGTATCCTGCTCGGCGCGATCGCCTGGATGCTGACACCGCGTCTGTTCCGCCATGACTGAAGCCGCCCCCCGCATCCACGCCCGAGTCGTCGCCGGCGCGGACGTCGATGCTGCGCAGCGCGACGCCATGTTCGCGCTGTACCGGCGCCATTTCGACGCCGCCGACCGCGCCCGCTTCCACGCCGATCTCGCCGACAAGCAGGAGGTGATCGAGGTGCGCGATGCGACCGGTGCGCTACGCGGCTTTTCCACCGTGGGCTGCTACCGGCGCGAGTTCGACGGCCGGCCGCTGCGCGTGCTGTTCTCCGGCGACACGGTCGTCGATGAGGCCAACTGGGGACAGCAGGCGCTGGCGTTCGGCTTCATCCGCTATGCCGCGCAGACCCAGGCGCAATCGGAGGAACCGCTGTACTGGCTGCTGATCTCCAAAGGCCACCGCACCTACCGCTACTTGTCGGCCTTCAGCATCGACTACGCACCGTCGCCGGAACGGGTCACGCCGCCGGACCAGCAGCGACTGATGGACTTCCTCGCCCGCGACCGCTACGGCGATGCCTATGACGCGCGGCGCGGGGTGGTACGTTTCGCGCAATCGCACGGCCACCTGCGCGCCGACCTCGCCACGGTACCCGCGATTCACGCGCACCTGCCCGAAGTGGCCTATTTCCTCGAACGCAATCCCGGCTATGCGCAGGGCGAGGAACTGGTATGCCTGTGCCGCATAGCGGCCGACAATCTGCGTCCGCTGGCCCGGCGCGTGTTCGTTGCCGCCCAGCGCGAACGTCCCATCGATGGCGCCGCGCGGATCGCGCAGGCATGAGCGAAGCGCTGTTCAATCACCGCCGCGACCTGGCCGAAGGCTGGTACTGGCTATGCGCCTCGAATGAAATCCGCCGCAGCACGGTAGAGGCAGTGCGCCTGCTCGGCCGCGACCTTGCCGTCTATCGCGGCGAGGACGGCGAGATCGTCGCGCTCGACGCCTACTGCGCGCACATGGGCGCGCACCTGGCCGAAGGCCGCGTCGAAGGCAATCATCTCCGCTGCTTCTTCCATCACTGGCGCTATGCCGCCGACGGTCGCTGCGACGAAATTCCCTGCCAGCCCGGCACGCCGCCGGCGAAAGCGCGGGTGCAGCGCTGGCCCACGGCCGAGCGCTACGGTCTGGTGTGGCTGTGGACGGGTGCCAAAGCCGCACACGCGGTGCCCGAAGTGCCGGAACTCGCCGGGCTGGAATGCCGCAGCTGGCGCTTCAGCCGCTTCCGCAAGAACTGCCATCCCAACGTGCTGCTGATCAACGCCATCGACGAGCAGCATTTCCACAGCGTGCACGGCCTGCCCGGCGACGTGCTGCAGATGCAGGCGCGGCCGCGCAGCACGGCGAATATCGAATTCCACAATGTCGGAAAAGTACCTGCGAAGAATGCACTGTGGCGCCTCGCCGGCCGCCTGTACCGCGAGGCGCTTACCTACCGCCTGAGCTATTGGTACGGCAGCACCGGCTTCGTCACGCTGGGGCCGGATTTCCTGCATTTCCACATCCTGTTTGCGTTGCGCCGCGGCGACGACGGGGAGACCTGGGGCCAGGCCGTGGCGCTGACGCGCCGCCGCCGCGGACCACTGGGCTGGCTGTTCGACCGCGCCGTGCTCGCCGTCACGGCGGCCGTCGGCGCCTATTTCGCCCGGGGAGACACCCGCGTGTTCCAGACCATCCGCTTCGACCTGCGCACGCCGATCGCCGCCGATCGCGCCGTGCTCGCCTTCATGCGCCACTTCGAACAGCAACCGCGCGCCGACTGGCACGAGGACAGCACCGACGCCGCGGCCACGCGCCATCTGCATCCGGTGGCCGGAGCCGAACGATGACGCGCCGCGTACTGATCACCGGCTGTTCGTCCGGCATTGGCCTGGCGCTGGCGCACCGCCTCGCCGCGGACGGCTGGCAGGTACTGGCAACGGTGCGCGATGCGCGCCAGGCGCCGATCCTCCCGGCCGGCGTGGAGGTACTGCTGCTCGATCTGGCCGACAGCGCCTCGATCGCCGCGCTGGCCGCGCGCATCGACAGCCTCGATGCTCTGATCGACAACGCCGGCTACGGCTTGGTCGGTCCGTTCTCAAGCTTTTCGCTGGCGCAGATGCAAGAACAGATGCAGGTGAATTTCCTGGGCCCGGCCCAGCTCACGCAGGCGCTGCTGCCGGCGCTGCGACGCCGCGGCGGCCGTATCGTGGTGCTGTCGTCGATGGCCGGCGAAACGGGGTTGCCCTTCAACGCGCTGTACTGCGCCAGCAAGTTCGCGCTCGAAGGCTGGGCCGAATCGCTGGCGCACGAGCTGCCGGCCCAGGGCGTGCAGATCGCCCTGGTCGAACCTGGCGGCCATCGCACGCGCTTTGGCGCCAACCTGCGCTGGGGCGAAGGCCTGCATGCCTTGCACGATGCCGAGGAACAGCAGCTGCGCGGCTACCGCGCGATGCTGGCGCGGCGCCTGGCGCAGCCGGGCAAGAGCGAATCCGCGGTCGTCGACGCCGTCGTGCGCCTGCTCGCCAGCACGCGCATGCCGCTGCGCACACGCATCGGCGGCGATGCCAAAGCGCTGCACTGGATCAAGCGGCTGCTGCCCGAAGCCTGGGCGCAGCGGCTGCTGCAGGCGCAGACGCAGCGCATGCTGCAGCCAGCCGCCGGCGACGACGCGGTCGCGTCATGAGCGACTACGACACCGGCATCCACGCAGCGGCCAACCGCATGCTGCGCCGGCGCGCTTTGCCCGGCACGCCCGACGGCACTGCACCGCCCTGGCCAGCCGCGCAGTTCGGTCTGGACGCGGTGCCGGTCTATGTGCGAGCCGATGAAAGCGTGCAACGCGCCGTGCTGGATCGCTGCGCCCAGGGCCTGCTGCGCGAATCCTGGCTGATCGAACGCGGCGGCATGGAATTCTGTGCGCGCATGGTGCTGGCCAGCGACGACGCGGCGCAACGCGCGCTGTACAGCCACATCGGCGCCGACGAGGCAGCGCACTACGCCTGGCTGCAGCCCTGGCTGCCGCCGCTGACGCCGTCCGATCCTTTCAACGATTTCGTCGACGACTGCGTACGCACGGCCGGTCCGCAGTCGCTTGCCTACCTGATGCAGGTCGTGCTCGAGGGCTTCGGGATCGTCCACTACGCCGGTCTCGCCAGCGCCTGCCTCGATGCGGCACTGGCCGACACCTTGCGCCGCATGGCCGAGGACGAGGCGCTGCACCATGCCGCCGGGTTGGCCGTGTTCGACTACCGCCGTCTCGGCACGGCCGAACGCGCTTTCCTGCTCGACGCGTCGTATACGTTTCTGCAAATGATGCGCAGCGGTCCGCACGCCGTAGTCGCGGCGCTCGATCAGGCACTCGGTGGACTCGACGCGAACGCGCTGCCCGGCCTGTTCGACGCGCTCGGTGCGGCGCACGGCAGCACCGGCAAGCTCGCCCGTCTGCGCCGGCTCATGGGACAGCCCGGCATGGAAAACCTCGTCGACGCGCTAGCCCAGCGGCGTGCGTTCGAGCCTGCCGGCAGCGACGAGGCCGCGCAAATCTACCGCTCGCTGCGCTGATCGCCGTGCAAGGCGGCCACCAGCCGGCGCGCGTGCGCGTGATTGCTGACCAACGCCCTGTCCTTGATATCGCCCCAGCGCAGGCCCGCGTCCAGCCAGAACGCCAGCACGCGTTCGCGCAGGCCATGTACGGCGGCAGCCTGCAGTGGCGCCAGTTGCCCCAGCGCGCGCGCCTCGGCATAGCGCAGGCCGCGGTGCAACGCGGCATCCAGGCGCGTCGCCAACGATGCGTCGACGCGTTCGGCCAGGCACAGGTAGCGCGGCAAGCCGCGATCGGGCTGCAACGGCAACAGCACCGCATAGCCCGCATCGGCAGCCGCCTCGGCCAGCGCGGTAACGACCAGGGCCTCGTCGAGTTTTTCGCCGACGAGATCGCTCACGGCATCGCTGCGGCCGACGAATTCCAGCAGCGGCGCATCGCCATAACGGCCGCTCACCCGCACGCGGTCGCCCAGGCGATAGCGCAGCAGGCCGGCGGCCTGGGTCACGATCAGCGCGTACTCCCCACCCTGTTCCACCTCATGCAATGGCCGGCAGTGGCCGTCGCCAGCATCGAATTCCAGCACGACCTCGTCGACCAGCGGCACGCAGCCGCCCGCGTCGAACAGCGGGACGGTGATCGGCGCTTCGGTCGCGAGCAGGCCCTTGCCTTGAATGTGCGTCTGCGGCAGGCGCCGCGCCAGTTCCTTCGCCGGCAGCGCCGCGGCTGCCGCGGTCCAACACGACACCAGCTGCAGTTGCGGCCATAGCAGCGGCCAGGGATTGGCTTCGTGTTCGAGCACGCGCCGCGCTCCCGCCGGCAAACGCCGCAGCAGCGCCGGCTCGCGCTGCTCGATCGCGTCCATGAGCACGAGCAGATAGCCGGGATTCCACACCGATATCACTTCTAGGTCGGGCTTGCGCAGCAAGGCCACGGCGAGCTCGCGCCGGAACGAGGCGAGATCAGGGCAGCCGCGCGGCGGCGCCACGACGAAGCGCTGCAGCAGCAGCCGCTGCAGCGAGCCCAGGTAATCGCGATCGTCGGCGATACCGCCGTCTGCACCGAACGCCGGCGACACGCTGACGAAGACGCGGCCCGAGCGGGGCTGCAGCAGATGGACGAGCAGGTCGTGCGCCCAGATCGCGAACAGGCTGCGGAAACTGCCCAGCAACGCGGCATTGTAGGGAATGGCCTTGGCCGCGCCGCCGCTGCCCGAGGTTGGTTCGTAGACCTGCACGCGGCCCGGCGTCACCAGGTTCACCGCGTCGCGCCGCTGCCGCGCTATGTCGTCGGCGAGGTCGGAATAACTGCACAAAGGCACTTTAATACGGAAACTGGTGTAGTCCTCGCTGCCGTCCAGGCCCAGTCGGCGGCCACGCGCGGTGGCCGCAGCAGCGCGCACGATGCGTCGCAGCGTCGTCGCCTGTGCACGCTGCGCGTCGTCGAGCGCGCGACGGAAACGCCATGCCCGCGCTGCCGATGCGGCGCGCAGCAGCGGCGCGGCGAACCTGCCCCAGTGGCTCACGAATCCTCGCCCACACGCCGGCCGACGCCGACGTCGCTGAGCAATGGCAGCACCGTGCCGGGTGCGATGCGTACGCCCGGCCCCAGGCGCGATCCAGCGCTCAGAAACGCGCGGTCGCCGATGTGGATGCGGCGCAGATACAGCACCAGCCGGCCGCGATGCGGTTTGATCAGGTGCGCATAGCAGGCGGTCAAGTGACCGAACACCACGCCGTCACCCACATAGAGCAGGCTGCGGTCGGCGATCTCCACGCGCGGCGTCCAGTGCACACCACGGCCGATGTGGCTGCCCCAGAGACGCAGCCAGGCGCTGTAGAAACCCGGCAGCAGCCGCAGCGCGCTCTCCAGCGCGGGAAACGCGTTGTACATCACCTGGCACTGGTGGCTGCCCCACCAGGGCGCATAGCCCGGCGCGTCGAGGTAGGAACGTCCTTCGCGCAGCGGCCACCACGCCTGATGCAGGCGAAAGCTCAGCGGCGGCAGCAAGTAGGCGACGAACAGCAACGTCGGGACTGCCCAGGCATTGCGCGCAACGACGATCCACACGACACACGCGAGCAGCAGCGCCAGCCACAGCGCAGGAAACAGCGCGAACAGGCGCGCGCGCCAGGTCATACGTAGAACTCGATCTCGCGCACCTGCGGCGGCAGTGCGCGCGGATCCTCGCCACGCGCGATCGCCCCGCGCAGCGAATCGACGAGCCGATGGATATGGTCGGCCGGCGTGTCGCGGAATTCGCGGCCGTAGCGGCGCATCGTGTCGGCCTGCGCGGCGAGCATGTCCAGATCCTGGTCGATGATGCGCTGGCCATAGCGGCGGATGAACGGCGCGGCGATGCGGTTGAACGGACCGAAGCGGTAGGTCAGGTCGGTATAGACCAGGGTCTCGCATTCGCTGACCGGCACTGACTGCGAGGTGATCAGAAACACCTTGCTGCCGATGCAATATTCCACCGAGGTGACATTGGGCGCATAGAAGCTGTCGGTATGGCTGACCGCAAGCCCGCGCGGATTGAGGAACCAGCGATAGCTGCCGAGATTGTCGCGCTCATTGGCGTAGACGATATGCACCTTGCCGTCGCGGCGTTCCACGCGTGCGGCAATCTTCTCGCCCGTGGAACGGCGGAAGATGCGGCGATGCACGAAGGCCGTGTGCGGGATGTCGATGAAGTTTTCCACACAGTCGGCAAGCGCTGCGTGGAATCGGTTCTGCAACCGCAGCGTCATCCACCCAGACTCGCCGTAGTGCGGCATGGAGAACGGCTCGACATGCGCGGGCGCTTCCCGCGCAAGCTGCACATAGACGAAGCCGTCCTGTTCCCGGCTCGCGAACGGCGGCAGGCAGTGCCGCTGCGTCAGCGCAGGCCCCAGCGCGGGAATCGCCGTGACACGGCCTTCGCCGTCATAGGTCCAGCCATGATACGGACATGCCAGCTCGCCGTTCCGCGCGCGTCCGCCGCTCAGCGGCGCATTGCGGTGCAGACAGCGGTCGCGCAGCACTACAGCTTTGCCCTGGGCATCGCGGAAACAGGCCAGACGCTCGTCCAGCACCTGCCGCGCCACTACCTGATCGCGGCCCAGCTCGCGGGATTCGGCCACGATGTACCAGTAGTGCTGAAAACTCATGCTGCCGAGTATAGCGACGCAAGACGAGCGCCGAGTTCAGCGGGACGGCAATGAACGGCGGACGCGTGCTGCGTCGTGCTCACCCTGGCCTCGCTCCCACGCGGAGCTTCGGACAGACGCAACGAAACCTCACGCCTGCTGCGCGACAAACTCCGGCTGAGCGCGCACGCGATCGAGCCAGCGCTCGACCTGCGGGTACACGCTCAGATCGAAGCCGCCGTCCGCGGCGGCATGCGTATAGGCGAACAGGGCGATGTCGGCAACGCTATAGGCATCGCCGGCGAAGAACGGCTGCTGCGCGAGATGCTGCTCCATGACCGCCAGGGCCTGCGCGCCGCGCTCGTGCAGACGCGGCAACTCGGCGCGACGCGTATGGTCCGGCCCCAGCCAGCGGCAGATGAAGCGCGCGACGGCGATATACGGTTCGTGACTGTACTGCTCGAAGAACAGCCATTGCAGCGCCTGCGCCCGCAGCCAGGAATCCTGCGGCAGCAGCGGCGATCCTTCGGCGAGATAGCACAGGATCGCGTTGGACTCGGCCAGGCAGCGGCCCGGCTCGACTTCCAGCAGCGGCACCTTGCCGTTTGGATTCAACGCCAGGTATTCCGGCGTGCGCGTCTGGCCCGCGGCGCTGTCGACTTCGATCCAGCGGTACGGCCGGCCCAGTTGCTCGAGCAACAATTCAACTTTGTAGCAATTGCCGGACGATCTCATGCCGTACACGGTCAGCATCGCCTTGCTCCCGGAGTTGGAAAAACTAGCGCTGCGCCTGCCTGCGCGCACGCCATTCCTCGCGCGTCTGCCCCCAGGCATCGATGATCATCGTGTCGTAGGGCGCGGGCAGCGTCACGCGGCGCAGCACGCGCGCGCCGAGCCGTTCGGCCACGCGTTGCGATGGCACGTTCTCCGGATCGATGCAGTGAATGACTTCGCTCCAGCCGAGCGTGTCGAAGGCCCAGTCGATCGCCGCAGTCGCGGCTTCGACCGCATAGCCCTTGCCCTGCGCCGCCGAGGAAAGACCCCAGCCGACCTCCGTGCCGGGCCAGTCCGCCGGCATCCACGGGCCGATGCGGCCCATCCAGCGACCGCTTTCCCTCTCGATCACCGAGAACATCGCGAAGCCCTGCAACTGCCAGGACCCGGCCATGCACATCATCGCGCGCCAGGCCGCGGAGCGGCCCTGCACGCCGCCGAGGAAGCGCATGCACTCGGGATCAGCGGCGAATGCGGCCCAGGCGTCGAGATCTTCGAGGCGGGGCTGACGCAGCAGCAGGCGTTCGGTTTCCAGCATCATGCCAAGAACTCCGTCGAATGCGCTTGCGCGCGGCAGTATCGGAATGGCGCAACCTGTGAATCGCGATCAGCGAAAAACACCGTCTTCGTAGGGGTAGCGCAAACGCCAAGGAGCCTTGGACAAGCCGCGCGGACTCGATGCGCGGTCATAGATTTCCGCAACCAGCGAACGAGTCACCCGTCCGGCAGCATCGTCAAGCGCGGGGCGCGCGGCCACCCACTCGGCGTCGGTCGGATAAGCGGGGTCGATCTGTCGCGCCACACGGGCAATCGGGCGCGCACCGGTCGCTGTCGCGTGAACGAACGGCTCGGCGCGGCCCGGCAGAAACAATGACTGGGACATGGTGATGCGGGCTACGTCTTCCCGTTGCCGCGCCACCCCGTAGCCTATGAACGGTGGTGTGTATTCGGACGAGAACTTCGCGCCGAGGCCGATGAAAAGCAACGCGTCGGCGGAATGCTGGTCCAGCAGCGCGTGTGCCCGGGCGCGCGCCGCACGCCATTTGAACCACGTGATCTTGCCACGCGCGATCTTGCCTTCGTCATAGAGTTCGGCGAAATCGTAGGCGACCTCCACAATTTGCGCCTGCGCACCAAAACTCTCGAGCTTCCGTCTCGCCTCTTCCGCGACCAGCGAGTCCATATCCGCATCGGGCATGCTGCCGATTTCCGGCTTGAGGCCAATTAGCGCCGGCAGATACACCACCGCCCTGTTTCCAAGCATCGAAACGACCAGTACGCGCTTGCCGCTGAGGTCGAACGGTTGGCTCAACGCAATGGGCTTTGCCGCGATGGGGGTTGCGAGCGCAGCCAACCACAGTAGCAGCAGGACCGCGGTCATGCGGCTGGCAACAGAGCGCGACATCAGGAATACCCCTTCAGCACCACACCGGAGAGCGCGCGCGTGCGTTGCACGCACGACGCTTCCGGGAGTCGTTGATCAGAACGCGTTGATCCCGGTCAGCTCGCGGCCGACGACGAGTTGGTGCACGGTCTCGGTGCCTTCATAGGTGATGACCGACTCGAGGTTCAGCGCATGACGGATCGGGCTGTACTCGGTCGTGATGCCGGCGCCGCCGAGGATGTCGCGCGCTTCGCGGGCAATGTCGAGCGCCATGCGCACGTTGTTCCACTTCGCCAGCGACACCTGCGTCGGCTGCATCCTGCCGGCATCCTTGAGGCGGCCCAGCTGCAGCGACAGCAGCTGTGCGAGCGTGATGCGGCGCGCCATCTCGGCGAGCTTGAGCTGCACGGCCTGGGTCGCGGCGATGGGCTTGTTGAACAGGATGCGCGTCTTGGAATATTCGGTCGCCTCATGCAGGCAGGCGATGGCCGCGCCGATCGGACCCCAGGTGATGCCGTAGCGGGCCTGCGTGAGGCAGCCCAGCGGACCCTTGAGGCCCTTCACGTTCGGCAGGCGGCTGGAATCGGGCACACGCACGTTGTCGAAGAACAGGCCCGAGGTGACCGAGGCGCGCAGGCTCATCTTCTTGTGGATTTCCTGCGCGACGAAGCCCGGGGTGCCTTTTTCCACAATGAAGCCCTGGATGCCTTCGTCGGTCTGCGCCCAGACCACGGCGATGTGCGCCAGGTTGCCGTTCGTGATCCACATCTTGGCGCCGTTGATGACCCAGTCGCCGCCGTCGCGCTTGGCATGGGTCTTCATGTTGGCCGGGTCGGAGCCGCCGTGCGGCTCGGTCAGGCCGAAGCAGCCGATGACCTTGCCTGCGGCCATCTGCGGCAGCCAGCGCTGGCGCTGATCTTCGCTGCCATAGGCATAGATCGGATACATGCACAGCGAGGACTGCACCGAGGCGAAGCTGCGGATGCCGGAATCTCCGCGCTCGAGTTCCTGGCAGATCAGGCCGTAGCTGACCGCGTTCATGCCGGCGCAACCGTATTCGGTCGGCAGCGACGAACCGAGCAGACCGAGCTCGGCCATTTCCGGAATCAGGTCGGTCGGGAACACGCCCTTGTCGAAGCAGTCGCCGATGATCGGCAGCACGCGCTCATCGGTGAAACGGGCCACGGTGTCCTGCACCATGGCTTCCTCTTCGGACAGCATCGAGCGGACATCGTAGAGATCGTAGGGGTTGAGCGTGCTGGCGGCCATGGAAGTTCCGGATTTTGCGCAGGAAAAGAAGGGAATGACGAACCGAATAAAAACCGGCTGAGGCCCCGCCGTGCAGGGTAGCCCGGCATTCTAGCGGCGCCTCCGTCAAACTTCATCCGCGCCGGGATTGGCCCTGCCGGTCCCGGAAAAATTGGAGCCAGCGTGGCGCCATCGCGACACTCAGTCGCGCTCGCCGCCGTGCCGTCGGAAGCCGCGCTGCGTATGATGCCGCCCTGCTCGATCGCGCTGGACCGCAATGCAGGTTCCCATACTGACTTACCACGGCGTCAACATCGCCGGTAACGACTACGCCGGCAACGACCACGTCGCCTTTGCCGCCGATCTGGAACTCATCCATGCGCTGGGCCTGCGCATCGTGCCGGCACAGTGGGTCGTCGACCAGTTGCTCGGCCGCGTTCAGCGCGACCTGCGCCGCTGCGTGGCGCTGACCTGCGACGATGGCAGCAACTTCGACTACGACGATCTCGACCATCCCGAGCACGGCCGACAGCTGAGCTTCTACAACGCACTGCGCCAATTCCGCGAACGCCACGGCGAGCGCGCCCAGCCCGATCTCCACCTCACCGCGTTCGTCATCGCCGACCCGTTCGCGCGCGAGCGCATGGACCGGCAGTGTCTGGTCGGACGCGACTGGATGCAGTCGCGCTGGTGGCGCGCCGCGCGGGACAGCGGCCTCCTCGCGATCGAGAACCACAGCTGGGACCACAACCACCCGTGTCTCGCGAGCCCGGGTCCGCATGGGCTGGTCCGCGGCGATTTCCACGCCGTCGCGAGCGAGGCCCAGGCCGAATTCGAAATCGCGCGTTCGCAGCAATTCCTCGCCACGCAGCTCGCGCCGCACCAGCCGCGCCTGTTCTGCTACCCATTTGGACATGTGAACGATTTCCTGAGCCGCGACTGGCTGCCACGGCACGGCACCGCGGCGGGACTCGACGCCGCTTTCGGCGACGGCGCGGCACCGGCAACGCCACAGAGCTACCGCTGGAACATTCCGCGCTATATTTGCGGCTGGCACTGGCGTTCGCCGGACGGGCTGGGGGAGATCCTGGCCGCGGCGACGTAGTGCGCCTCCTGGCCCGTGCTATGCGCGCCTCCTGCAAATCCGCGCGATTTGTCAGCAGCGCATCCCAGGTGCGCCACTAACAGGTTGTTGAGAAAGGGGCGGAAACCCCTTTCTCAATCGAACGGTGCAAGCGGAGCTTGCCCACGTTCTCCGAGA
>NZ_JAVTWC010000130.1:0-4246 GCF_032229445.1 Tahibacter sp. | reverse complement strand
GGCGGCGAAAGGCAGCGAGCGCTCGTTGTCGATCTTGGCATCCGCCGGCACCAGGTAATTGCGTCCGCTGACCTGGAGGCCATGACCGGCGTAGAAGAACAAGCCGACCTTGGCTCCCTGCAACTGGTCGCCAAAGCGCTTGACTGCCTGTTCCAGACGAGTCTTGTCCGGATCGATGGCCAACTCCACCTGGAAGCCGAGTTTCTTCAGCGATTCCGCGACCGCGCGCGCGTCCTTGGGCGGGTTGGGTAGCGGCGGCGCATTTTGATAGGCGCCGATGCCGACGACCAGCGCCACCTGGCCCTTGCCCGGCGTAGCCGCCGGCGCGGCTGCCAGCGCACCACAGCCGAGCCACAAGAGAATCGTCGCCAACAGGCGCAGGCACCGCCGCACAGCAGGCATCCCCATCTCCCCAGGATCAATGACAAGGGGAAATCATACACCTCGTCGGGCTGGCTGCGCTGACCGCGCGCATCGGCGGCGACGACTGCCGGCGAACGCCACTGCCGCCGCCGCCGCTGCTCACTGCGACAACAGGTCGTAGAGGGCAGCGAACTCGCCGGTCAGCTTGTGCCGCGGATCGAGGTGGATCATCGGCAGCGCCTGATGGTGCGACTCGCGAATCTTGATCGATGCCGAAAGGAAAGCGTCGAGGATCGGCAGTCCCTCGCCGCGCAGTTCATCGACCAGACGCAGCGGCAGGTTGGCCCGCGCCTGGTAGTGATTGACGACGATCCCTTCGACACGCAGGGCACGGTTGTGGTCTGCCTGAATCTCGCGCACGTTGTCCATCAGCGTGTACAGCGCGCGGCGCGAGAAATCGTCGCAATCGAACGGGATCAGGCAGGTATCGGCGGCGATCAGTGCCGAGCGGGTGAAGAAATTGAGCGCCGGTGGTGTATCGATGAAGATCTCGTCGTAGCCGGCAAGCTTGTCCAGCGATTCGCGCAGTTTGTACATCTTGTAGCGGGATTCGAGCTTGACCTGCAGTTCCTCGAGGCGGGAGTCCGACGGCAGCACGTCAAGATTCGCGAACGGCGTGTGAATCACGTAGGCATCGAGCGCCTCGGGAAACAGGCGATAGCCGAGGATATCGTCGAAGTAGTGGGCAAGCGTCTTCTTCTGTTCGTCCAGCGCCTTGCCGAGCACATAGCGGGAAGCATTGGCTTGCGAATCGAGATCAATCAGCAAGGTCCTTCGACCGCGCGCCGCCGCAATGGCGGCAAGGTTGCAGGCGATGGTCGACTTGCCCACCCCTCCCTTTTGATTGAAGACGACCCGGCGCATGACATTTCCCCCATCGTTAATAAGGATTTGATGGAAGTGTAGTCACTTCGGGGGCAGCCGTCGAGGACCAGGATCAGGAGGGTGGCCGCCGGCTCAACAGGCGTCGGCGAGGATCTGCTGCAACCAGCCCTCGATGTCCCGCAGCTCCTCCATGCATACGGTATGTTCAGCGGCGTAGCCGTGCCACTGCACGGCGTAGCCCTGCGCCTTGAGCAGCTTGGCCGAGCGCTTGCCGAAATCGTAAGGAATGACCGGGTCGTTACGTCCGTGCGCCATGAAGATCGGCACGTCGCGATTGGCGGGATGCGCTTCCGCAGGCAGCGTATCGACCAGCGGCAGATAGCACGACAGCGCGAGGACGCCTGCCAGTCGCTGAGGGTGGCGCAAACCCGTATGCAGGGCGATCACTCCGCCTTGCGAAAACCCGGCCAGGACGATGCGTCCGTCGGGGATGCCGCGGGCGTTCTCGCGGGCGATCAGCGCTTCGATCTGCTCGGCCGACTGGCGTACACCCTCGGCCTCCTCACGCCCCGGCGCGAAATCCGGCGACACGATGTCGTACCAGGCGCGCATCACGTAGCCGCCGTTGATCGTCACCGCCCGCATCGGTGCATGCGGAAAGACGAAGCGGATTGCCGGCAACTGGTCGAAATCGAACTCGTCGACAATCGGCTCGAAGTCATGTCCGTCGGCACCCAGCCCGTGCAGCCAGATGATCGCGCACTGCGGCGAGTCCCCGGTGCGGCATTCGACGGCAGGAAGCAACAGCGCATCGGCGGTACTGGGTGTCGGCTTGGCGTTCATGTCATCGGTCCTCGTTCTTTTCGGCAGGCGCCATTCTAACGGTCCGTGCTGCGCAACACACTGCCGATGACGAACGAAAGCCGCCGCCGCGTGGCCATCGGCCGTGCGTTGTCTGGCTCGCGATCAGGATTTCCGGATCTGGGCGATGATCGCCTTGGTGATCGCCGCCGTGCCATCCTTGCCACCGAATTCGACCGGGCAAACGACGGTCAGCGCCTTTTCGACGGCGTGCTCGAGGATGCGCGCGCCATGCGCGAGGCGCGGTTCGCCGTGCTGGTCGGCCAGCCAGTCGAGCATCAATGCCACCGAGAGAATCTGTGCCACCGGGTTGGCCAGACCCTGACCGGCAATATGTGGTGCGCTGCCGTGCGCAGGCTGGAAGACAGCGTGCTTTTCGCCGATGTCCGCCGATGGCGCGAGACCCAGGCTGCCTACGACACCCGCGGCAAGGTCGGAGAGGATGCCGCCGAAGGCATTCTCGGTGACCAGCACGTCGAACTCCCAGGGCGACTTGACCAGTTTCATGGCGGTCGCGTCAACGTAGGCATAGTCTGCCGCGACGGACGGATGACGTTCAGCCACCTCGCCGAAAATCCGGCGGAAGAAGGCCATCGACGTTAGCGCGTTGGCTCTGTCGACACACAGTACCTTGCCCGGTCGTCGCCGGCTCTTGGCGCGCCGCTCGGCGACGCGGAAGGCAAACTCGGAAACCCGGTTGGTGCCGTTGCGCGAAATCATCATCGTCTCCCAGGCGACGCGGTCGTCCTCGATCGTGCCGCGGCAACGCGAGTAGAGGATCCCCTCGGTCTGTTCACGCACCAGGACGAGGTCGATCTGGGAGGCGCGCTTGTCGACCAGCACCCGTGGCAGGCTCGGGTAGCTGCGGATCGGACGCAGCCCGGCATACAGGTCCATCTCGATGCGCAGATCCAGCTGGGTGGTGACCTCCGTGCCATCGGAGTAGCGGACATGCGGCAGGCCAATCGCGCCGAGCAGCACGGCATCGGCCTTCTTGCACGCGGCCATGTTCTCATCGGAGAAAGCCGTACCGGTCTTCTGGTAATGCGCAGCGCCCCCTTCGAGATGCCAGAAATCGAAGCCGATACCGCCCATGCGCTCGTTGAGGACCTCGAGAACGTGCAGGCTCGAGGCGACGATCTCAGGGCCGATTCCATCCCCCGGGAGGACGGCGATATGGAAACGCAGATCTCTTTTCATTGTTGTGATTTCCTGGTTCTGGCGGGGACGGGTGCAGGTGCCTGCCACCCCTGGGCGAGTTGTCGTCGGCCCGCCACGGGGCCAGCACACATACATAAATAAAACCGGCAGCGGGGTCAAGCATTTTCTGCCGTGCTCTTTCCCTTTCGGGGTTACGAGCAGACCTCAGGCGGGCCAGTGAGCCGATGCGCGCACGCTCTAGCGGCCGCGAGCGCGGCCGGGATGGCTTTGCCATCGCGGGTTCGTGCGTGCTACGTTTCATGTTCCCATCACCCGTCGGAGGACACCCGCATGGCTTTCAATCCAGCATCACGCGTTCAGGATTATCTGGTGTTCGGCGAGTTCGGCGACGTCAACCCGTCGATCACCGACTCGTCCACCTACACCTTCCTGAGTCCGGAGCGAATGGCGGAGCTGTTCGAACACGAGATCGAGGGCTGCTTCCTCTACTCACGCCATTTCAACCCGACCAACAAGTATCTGGCCAGCGCGCTGGAGCGGATGGAAGACGCCGAATCCGCGCAGGTCATGGCGTCGGGGATGGGCGCGATCAGCACCACGCTGATGACGCTGTGCGGCGCCGGCGACGAGATCGTCTGCGGTCGCAGCATCTACGGAGGCACCTATGCCTTGCTCAAGAATCTGCTGCCGCGCTTCGGCGTGAACACCCGCTTCGTGGACGTGTGCGACCACGATGCCGTGCGCGCGGCGATGACCCCGCGTACGCGCGTCGTGTACTGTGAATCGCTGAGCAATCCACTGCTGGAAGTCAGCGACCTGCCGGCTCTCGCAGCCATCGCCCACGCCGGCGGCGCGCGACTGGTGGTCGACAACACCTTCACGCCGATGATTCTGTCGCCACTCCGTCACGGCGCGGACGTCGTCGTGCATAGCCTGACCAAGTTCGTCAACGGCACCAGCGACTGCGTCGCCGGTT
>NZ_JAVTWC010000129.1:0-26302 GCF_032229445.1 Tahibacter sp. | reverse complement strand
GATCAGAACCTGCGGTTCTGAGCGATCACTCTTCACCCCCTTGACTCAAGGGGGCTCCATAATCCAAAGCCAGATTCCGCCTTTTTCATAGGTTCTCTCGTTGGTGATCCAGGCCGGATTTTCCGGGCTGCCGCGCCGGGTGCGCGAGCGTCGTGCCGCTTCAGCCGCGGCGTGCCGCGAGCCGGCGTTCCCACTCCAGTGTGCTGCGGGCCATGAGGTCCAGATCGTGCCGCTGCGGCGCCCAGTCCAGCACCTCGCGGATGCGCGTGCAGTCGGCGACGAGTTCCGGCGGATCGCCGGGGCGCCGTGGCTGTTCCCGGCACGGCACCGGCCGGCCATGCGCGCGCTCGACCGCGGCCAGCACCTCGCGCACGCTGTAGCCGCGGCCGTAGCCGACGTTCAACGTCACCGGCGCCCCGCCGTCGCGCAGGTACTTCAGTGCGGCGACATGCGCGGCGGCGAGGTCCTCGACGTGGACGTAGTCGCGCACGCCGGTGCCGTCGGGCGTGGGGAAGTCGGTGCCGAAGATGGCGACATGCGGACGCACGCCGCAGGCTGCTTCGGCGGCGACCTTCATGAGCAGCGTCGGCGTCTGCGTGGACTGGCCGATGCGGCCCTGGGCATCGCAGCCGGCCACGTTGAAATAGCGCAGCGCGACGTAGCGCAGCGGCGATACCGCGGCCAGGTCGCGCAGCATCCATTCGCTCATGAGCTTGGAACTGCCGTAGGGATTGATCGGCACGGTCGGCGCGCTTTCGCTGGCACGCCCGCCGTCGGGCACGCCATAGACCGCGGCCGAGGACGAGAACACGAACTGTCCGATGCCGGCCTGCGTGCAGGCCGCGAGCAGCTGGCAGGTGGCCGCCGTGTTGTTGGCGTAGTAGCCGATCGGGTCGCGCATGGACTCCGACACGACGGTGCGCGCGGCGAAGTGCAGCACGGAGCCGATGCGGTGCCGCTGCAGCAGGGCCGTGACCAGCGCGCGATCGCCTATGTCGCCGTGCACGAAGGTCCCGCCGATGACCGCGTCGCGGAACCCGCTGCTGAGGTCGTCCAGCGTGACCACGTCCTCGCCCGCATCGACGAGTTGTGCGACGACGTGGCTGCCGATATAGCCGGCGCCGCCGGTGACGAGCACTGCGCCGGCGCTGCTGCGCGTCGGATCAGACCGCATAGAACTCGCGATACCACTGCACGAAGCGCTCGACGCCGACCTCGACCGGCGTGTCCGGGCTGTAGCCGGTATCGCGCATCAGCGCGCTGACGTCGGCCGCGGTGTCCGGCACGTCGCCCGGCTGCAGCGGCAGCAGGCGCTTGAGCGCGGTCTTGCCGGTGGCCTGCTCGACCAGCTCGATATAGCGCGACAGTTGCACCGGCCGGTGATTGCCGATGTTGTAGACGCGGTAGGGCGCGTGGCTGCTGGCCGGCGTCGGCGCCAGCGGATCGAAGGTCTCGTCCGGCCCGGGAATGCGGTCGAGCGTGCGGATCACGCCTTCGACGATGTCGTCGACGTAGGTGAAGTCGCGCGAGTGGTTGCCGAAATTGAACACGTCGATGGGTTCGCCGGCGAGGATCTTGCGCGTGAACAGGAACAGCGCCATGTCGGGCCGGCCCCAGGGACCGTAGACCGTAAAGAAGCGCAGGCCCGTGGTCGGCAGCTGGAACAGGTGGCTGTAGGTATGCGCCATCAGCTCGTTGGTCTTCTTGCTCGCCGCGTACAGGCTGACCGGATGATCGACGTTGTCCTCGACCGCGAATGGCAGCTTGCGGTTGGCGCCGTAGACCGAACTGGACGAGGCGTATACGAGGTGTTCGATCGCGCGATGGCGGCAGGCCTCGAGGATATTGAGGAAGCCGACCACGTTCGCGTCGATGTAGGCGCGCGGGTTTTCCAGCGAATAGCGCACGCCGGCCTGGGCGGCGAGGTTGACGACACGGACAGGGCGGAAGTCGTCGAAGGCGGCTTCCAGCGCCTCGCGGTCTTCGAGGTCGCCCTTGATGAAGCGGAAACCCTCGCGCACGAGCAGGCGGTCGAGGCGCGCCTGCTTGAGCGTGACATCGTAGTAGTCGTTGAGGTTGTCGTATCCGAGCACCTCATCGCCGCGGTCGAGCAGGCGATGGGCCAGGGCGGAGCCGATGAATCCGGCGGCTCCCGTGATAAGAACACGCATGAAGTCGTCCCCTGATCCTTTGTTGACCAACGCAATTCCGGTCTCATGGCGAATCGTGGCCGCGCCAGTGCCGAGCGCCGCATGATAGCCCTTGGGATTGCCGCCGGTACGCTGCCGCGAGCTACAGCCGCTCGTCCACGTCCTCGCGCGGCAGCAGGTTCTTGACGTCGAACAGCACGGCGCCGGGCTTGCCGGCAGCGCGGATCTGCGCCGCCCCCATTTGTTTGAATTCGCGATGCGCGACCGCGAGCACGATCGCGTCGTAGTGCGCGGCGGGCAAGGTCGGGAGCAGCGCGATGCCGTATTCGGCCTGCGCCTCGGCGGGATCGCCCCAGGGATCGTGGACGTCGACGTGCATGCCGTAGCCGCGCAGTTCCTCGATCACGTCGACCACGCGCGTGTTGCGCAGGTCGGGACAGTTTTCCTTGAACGTGAGGCCGAGCACGAGCACACGCGCGTCGACGACATGGATGCGCCGGCGCGTCATCAGCCGCACCACGCGCTGCGCCACATGCGCGCCCATGCCGTCGTTGATGCGCCGGCCGGCCAGGATCACGTCCGGGTGATAGCCGATTTCCTGCGCCTTGTGCGTGAGGTAATACGGATCCACGCCGATGCAGTGGCCGCCGACGAGGCCGGGCCTGAACGGCAGGAAATTCCACTTGGTACCGGCCGCCTCGAGCACTTCGGTGGTGTCGATGCCAAGCTTGCTGAAGATCTGCGCGAGTTCGTTGATCAGCGCGATGTTGAGGTCGCGCTGGGTGTTCTCGATGACCTTGGCCGCCTCGGCCACGCGCATGCTCGAGGCCCGATAGGTGCCGGCGCGGATGATGCGCCGGTACAGCGCATCGACGAATTCGGCCGCGGCGGGCGTCGATCCGGACGTCACCTTGACGATATCGGGCAGGCGGTGCGTCTTGTCGCCGGGGTTGACGCGCTCGGGACTGTAGCCGGCAAAAAAATCAACGTTGTATACAAGGCCCGATTCGCGCTCGATGACCGGTACGCAGATCTCTTCGGTCGCTCCCGGGTAGACGGTCGATTCGAAGATGACGACCGCACCTCGCGACAGCGCCTGGCCGACGCTGCGGCTGGCACTGAGCAGTGGGGCGAAGTCCGGCCGTTTCGAGGCGTCGATCGGCGTCGGCACGGTCACGATGAAGACGTTGCAGGCGCGCAGGCTGGCCGGATCGGCGCTGCAGCGCAGTTCGGTCGCGCTCTCCAGTTCCTGCACGCTGACTTCGCGCGTGTGGTCATGGCCGGCGGCGAGGGCGGCGATGCGCTGCGTGTCGATGTCGAACCCCAGCGTCGGCAGCTGGCGGCCGAATTCCACCGCCAGCGGAAGGCCGACGTAGCCGAGACCGATGATGCCGATGCGAGCCTCGTCGATGCTGCCCAGCGCTGCTGAATTCATGGACGCCCCGGTCGCGGAAAGGGCCGCAGTCTACTGCGCAATGGTGCTGCGTATAAACGTGAGCGGCTTCCCGGATGAAGGCGGCGCAGAAAACAGGGTAGAGAAGTGAGAAACGAGTGGGATCGGCTGTCGGGCATTCCGGGCCGCCCGGCTTGGTGCTGCCCGGCGTGGACAGCGGCTGCTGCGCACGGCCGCGTCGCCTTGTGTTCGGCGACGCGGCCAGTGAAGGGGGCCGATCAGCCGGCGTCGGAGCGGCTTGTCGTCGATTTCCGCGCGGACTTGCGCACGGTAGACGTCTTCGTCGCCTTGCGAGGGCTGGTGCGCGCCGTGGACTTCCTGTCGACGGTCTTCCTCGCGGCAGCCGTGCTCGTCGGCGACTGGCGCGTCGTCGATTTTCTGGCGGTCGTCTTGCGCGCCGCGGACTTCCCGGCGCCGCTGGACTCTTTTGCGGCAGTCTTCTTCGTCGCCGCGCGTCGCGGATGCTTGGCTTTGGGGCCTGGCTTCGCGCCGCCGTCCTGCTTGTTCACCGTGGCCCAGGCGCGCCGCTCGGCTTCCTCCTTCGATACACCGCGTTCCTCGTAGCTTTCCTCGATATGTTCGGCTTTGCGCTTCTGTTTGCCGGAATAGGCGGATTTGTCGCCGCGGGGCATGGTGGTCTCCTCAGTCTTCGGACGCGTTCGTGTACTCAGCCGCGCGGGCCGCCCATGACCGGCAGGATCGCGCCGCTGATGTAGCTGGAGCAAACCGGCGAGGCCAGAAAGACGTAGGCTGGCGACAGCTCCTCGGGCTGTGCCGGCCGTCCCATCGCGCTGTCCGCGCCGAACTTCGCGACCTCTTCGCCTTTGCGGTCGGCCGGATTCAGCGGTGTCCATACAGGTCCCGGCGCGACGGCATTGACGCGAATCCCACGCTCGACGAGGTTGCTCGCCAGCGACCGGGTGAACGCATGGATCGCGCCCTTGGTCGCGGAATAGTCGAGCAGCGCCTTGCTGCCGAAGATGCCGGTCTCCGAACCGGAGTTGATGATCGATGCGCCTGCGCGCAGGTAGGGCAGCGCCGCGCGCGCCATGTGGAAATAGCCGGCGATGTTGGTCTGCAGGGTTTCCTGCAGATGCGTGTCGCTGAGGTCCTCGAGGTTGTCGCAGTGCTGCTGGAAGGCGGCGTTGTTGACGAGTACGTCGAGCCGCCCGAAGGTGTCGGCAACGCGCTTGACCGCGTCATTGCAGAACGCCGCATCGCGCACGTCGCCAGCGATGGTGAGGCAGCGCTGGCCTTCGGCTTCCACATAGCGCTGGGTCACACCGGCGTCTTCATGTTCGTTGAGATACAGCACGGCCACGTCGGCGCCTTCGCGCGCGAACAGCACCGCCACGGCGCGGCCGATGCCCGAGTCGCCGCCGGTGACGATCGCAGCCATGCCCTTGAGCTTTTCGCTACCGAGATAATGTGGCGCGAGAAAGCGCGGCTGCGGATCGAGTTCATGCTCGTAGCCAGGCTTGCGCAGATGCTGCTCGGGCAGCGGGTTTTCCGGTTGCTCGCGCGCACCGGCCTGCATTGCGGGTTTCTTTTCTTCGCTGTCCTTGGATGGCTTGCTTTCCTTCGGTTGCTTCCGCTCGGCAACGGCGACTTCGTCCTGGATACGGCGCTGGCGCTGCACGGTGTCGTTGGCCTGTGCCTTGGCTTTCGCGTCGGCCGCAGGTGTGGCGATGGGCGTCCGGGCAGGCGTGCCCGCGGTCTGGTCGGTGGCTTTTGCGCGGCCCTTGGCGGCAGGCTTGCGCGCCGTGGTCTTGCTGGGCATGGGTTGGCTCCTGTGAGGGACGGTGCAGCCCGACGCAAGAGCGGTGCCAGGGCGCGAAGGACCGGTGTTCCCGATAGCAGCCCATGGCAAGTGGAGAATGCACCGTGCACTCGTGCAAGTTGAGCGCACGCTGTCGCACCCCCTTGCAGGCTGAGCGAGTCGCCTCGCTGCGCGGCGCGCTTGTTGTCGCGCGCTGCCGGCACGGTCGATGCCATGACACGCGAAAAGCCGCTGATCTGGCGCGGTTTGCCGCGTATTCGGCGCACTGCATCGCTGCGGGGTGCAGCCACGGCAGCGAACGCAACGGTCGGCACGGTTTCTGCGTAGTGCAGTGCACCCGCAGAACCCGGAGATTCCGATGAAGCGCATGATTCCCGCCATCGCTGCCGTGATGCTGATCGGCACGAGCTACGGGCAAGCCGCCCTGCAGGGCGAAAGGCCGCAGCCCGTGGATTCCTCACGCGTGGAGCAGGACCACGCAGAACAGAACCCGGAACAGCGCCCCGAGCCCGCGCGCAAGTCCGTGGAGCCGCTGGCCGAAGACAAGCGCGGTGAAACGTCCACGAAATCATTCGAACAGCTCGACCAGAACAAGGACGGCAAGCTCAGCAAGAACGAGCTCGGCGCCGACGAAGCCCAGGGCATGGACTTCAGCAAGATCGACCGCGACGGCGACGGCACCATTTCCCGCGACGAATGGAACGCGCACTGGTCCGGACGCCACGACAAGCATTGAGGCGAACGCCACAGCAGCCGCTTCACCGCCCGGCGATACCAGCGCCGGTGACTACCGAGCAAGCCAGAAAACCCCGATACCCGTTGATCCGATACATCTGACAAGGAGAACGTAATGACGCTGTCGACCCTGCTGCTGATCGTGCTGGTTTTGCTCATCATCGGCGCACTGCCGACCTGGCCCCACAGCCGCAACTGGGGCTACGCGCCCGGCGGCGGACTCGTGGTCGTGCTCGTCATCGTTGCGGTGCTCGTATTCGGCGGATACCTGCGGTGAGCGGTGCCGGCGAAGCGTCCATGCTCGAATTCTGTCTTGCCAACGGACGCATTGACGCGGTGGCCAAGGCGCTCGTCAAGGATGCATACGCCGGCAGTCGTTCGGGCACCGGAACAACGAGCGAATCGAATGCGCCTCTGAGGGCGCATTCGACGCCGGATCGGGAGGACGAGAATGTCGACCCCGGTCACATGAACGATCCACTCGAGCCGCGCAAGGGACACCGGCCGAAAGCTAACGAACCGTTGCCGGTGGATGCGCCGCCGGTGCCGAAGCTGCGGCCGCTGGAGTAAAACCAGGGCCGGATGTGTGTGTGATTTGTTTCCGGCGCTGTGCCGTAAGTGCTGAAAAACGCTTGATCAGTTCGCTTCGTTGCGTATACAAGCTCAGTGCATTGAGAATTTCGGGATGCGTCGGATCAATCAGGTAAAGCGCGAATAGCTGTTCCTCACGGTTCGATCCCCGGAAGTCAGGACTCATCAGGCGCGCAATTTCCTCGTCGAGATGACTGCGCATCAGCACTCTTGAAAATGGCCGGGTCGTGCGTGGTTCTTCGCCGTAGTGCCAGCGTAGAAGGTGTTCATACTGGGTCTGCGGGCCACGCTTCCTGAACATCGAAAGCAGGTCTTTTCGCTCCGCTGGGCGGATGCGCCCGTCGCTGCCGACGAGCCTACCGCCCAGCTGCTGCAGAGCGTCTTGAAGTTGTGCCGGTGTCACGGGCGTATCCGTCCGCAAGTTGCAGGTACGTACCGTGGCATCGTCGAGTGCAATCATGATGCTGCGCCGATCGCGCGCGAAATGGACAGCGCGTACCCGGGCGTTGGTCGGAAGTCTGGAGGAGAGTGTGGCGCCGGTTTCCATCGAAACGATGCTTATGCCGTCCTCGTCACGGCTGAGCGCGGCGAGCGTTCCATTCTTCGAGAAGGCGAGCGGTGCGGTTTTGGTCGCTCCCGGCAGAGCGGAAAATACCGGGTCGCCGGTGTCTGCGTCGAATACGCTCGTGTATGCCTGGGTCGCAACTACCAGTCGGCGCCCCTCTGGCGAGAACGCGAGCCGACTGGATGACGAAACTACGTCTCTGCGAAACAATACAGTCGCATCGCGAATGCGCATCACGACCAGCTCGTCGGTTAACGTCAGCGCCGCGACGCGCGTCCCGTCCCGGCTGAATGCGATCGTCTCGATGGGACCAAGCTCCGTCGTCATGTCTGGTTGATCGCCGAAGGCGTCGAAACTCCAGACTCGGACGTTTTTTGCTTCGTCGTAGGTTGCAAAGCGTCCTGCTGCGGAATCGACGGCTAAAACGGTCGACGAACCACTGTCCATTTCACTGCTGAGAATCTGCAATGACGAGGTTTCCACGTTGATCTGCCAAAGATCGAAAACAATGCGTTTGCGCGGGACATCAAGGCGTGTGACGAGTAATCGTTTTCCGTTTTGATTCAGCCGGATGTCGGCGACCGGTCCGTCGAAGCGGATCGGTTTTCCGATTGGCTGCCCGCTTACGGCGTCATAAAGCCTGACTTCGTTTGCTGACGTCGCCAACGCGAGCCGCGCCGTCGCCAGCCCGCCGTAAGCCACGAGTGCTCCGAACTCGCGATGGCGGCGGTTGGCGAGCAGCGTGCCCAGCGGCACGGGCTTACTTTCTTCATCCAGTTGGAAAGCGGCTTCTGCTGCCCCCGCATGCCACTTTATCCACTCGTTGCGCGTGGCGTTGCTGCGATGGATCGTATCGGCACTGCGTAGCGACAGGCTTCCGTCCTCGAGTTCGTCGATCGCGTCAATGACTTGGTCGTAACGGGACACATCGCATTGTGGTGCGCGTGTCCGAATATCGACTATTGACATCAGCCCGTTCGAGTCGATTCCAAGAACGTGCGTTCCGTGCGGTAGAAAACGGAAATAGATCGCATTGCTGCCTTCGGAGAACGTGCTGAGCGTAGTTCCTTGCTCCGTCAGACGCAGCGATGGCTTTCCATCGAGGATACCGGCCACGAGCAAACCGTCTGGACTGAAGGCTGGGTGGATTACATACGTCCGGCCAGCACGATCGTGGTCGGGAAACGTCAGCGTCCGCGGAACCCGTGCCGTTGTCATGGCGAACTCGCGGCCCGCCATCGTGTTGTAGAGGTCGACCCGTCCCGTCACGTGCTCGATAGCGACGCGCGAGCCGTCGGGACTGAACCCGGCAGAACGCAGCCACGGTACTTTAATCTGCCAGGCCCGTTTCTTTGGCGTCATTGCCCAGAGCGATACGCCGCCTTCCGCCTCCGTCACAATCACATGATTTTGGTCCGGGCTCAAGCTCGCGGATTCGATGGCCGAGTCTGTGGCCAGCCCTGCTACGATGTTGCCGGAGGAGGCCTCAAACAACGTGACATTGCCGCCGGCATCGACCGTCAGCACGTGGCTCGCGTCGTTGCTGAACTGGGCTGTCCGGATCTCGGACCTCGCCGGTATTGCCATCGGTTTCGATGTGCCGTCACGCAGGTTCCAGACGCGGACACTGCTGTTCGACACGGCGAGCAGGCTTGTTCCGTCTGCGCTGAACGCGACGGCCGTCGCTGGCGGATCGTACGACAGTGTCGCCGCATCGCGGTCCGGCGCCGAGAGGTTGGCGACATGAATGCCGCCTTTCATATCGACGTGCGCCAGCCGAGTACCGTCGGCACTCAACTGAATCTGGCCTCTGAAAGCGTGCGCCTCCATCTCCCGTATCTTTCGCCCTGTCGTCACTTCCCACAGAATCGCGGGGCCATGCGTCGAATGGCTGAGCAGCAGTGACCCGTCAGCGCTGAAGGCGGCATCGACCGGTTCGGTTGTGGCAGCGGCGAACTGAGTGCCGGGGATGCGGGCATCCATCTGTTGCAGCGCGATCAACGCGGCAGCACGGGCGTCGTCCGGTTCGCGATACCCCAGCGATTCGGCGAGATAGGCGTAGCGAGCCGGATCAGACGTGTCGTCAATGCGTTCCTGATAGCGTCCGAACGCGCGCTGCGCCGCCTCGGTTAGCGTCTGCTCGACTTTCGCCTTTGCCGATTGTGCTTCCGCGTGGGCATTGCTGGCTTTGCGCCCTTCTAGGTAGGCGTATAGGGCCGCGGCGCAGGCAAAGACGAGCAACAGAGCCGTGACCGTGGCGACGTAGCCCTTCAATCTGCTCAGCCGATTGCGTCGTTCTTCATCGGCGCGAAGCTGGGCTGCAGCCTGCTCGCGCCGGCGATCGGCGAGTGCGCGCGACGCTGCGGCGAGCGGCACGAGCAGGTCGTGCGTCAGTTCGATGCGCTGTGTCGAATCGCGCTGTTCGGCGGTCAGCAGGCGCCGTTCGATCAAGGTGTCGAGCACGCCGGATGCGTCGACGACGCCCTGTTGTTCCAGTTCGCTGACGACGGTGTCGCGCGTCGAGGATTCGCGGTAGCGGCCGCCGCTGTCGACGAGCAGGTCTTCGACCACATCGCGCGCCTGCGCCGGCATGCCGTCGAAGCAGCGTTCGTAGAAGCGCTGGAGGATGTCGTGGCCCTGCAGGCTGACGCGGTCGCGCGTGATCATCGCTTCCTCGTCGCGGATCCGCGATTCGTTGAGCTCGGCGCAGAGCAGACTCAGCAGCGGAGGGACGGCTTCGATGTCGGCAAGGTCGGTATCGCCGTCTCGCCGCGCGACGAAGCGCACGATGTCTGCCGCAACGATAACGTCGACAAGCGCGGGCGTGTGCTTGGTGCCGGGGCCGACGACCGCGTGCAGTGCGCTGGGTCCGTCCAGCTCGAGCAGTTCCATGCGATTGCGCATGAGCGAAGGCAGCGGCTTCTTCCAGCGTTCGAGTTCGTGTAGGTAGTCCTCGCGCAGCGCGATGACGACGCGCAGCGCGCTTTCGCGCGGATCGAATCCGGCTGAGCGTGCTGAGCCCGCGAGTTCGGCCGGTGGCCGGTTTTCGACGAACGCGGCAAGTTCCGCCATGAACGCGGCGAGTTCGTGGCGCCGGTCCTTTTCGCTCTTGCGCCGGTCGAGCGTGAAGATTTCTTCGAACTGGTCGAGTACAAGCACGGGACGCACGAGTTCGACGAGTTCGCGCGCGGCCGCTTCATGCGCAAGTTCCCACAGCGTGCGGCTTCCCGCCTCGATCGCGGCTTGTGCCGCGAGTGCCGCGCGGACCTGGTCGATCAGCGGCGGCGCGTCTTGCGCGATGTTCAGTCGGACCATTACGGCACGGCGGCCTTCGACGGTTAGCCGCGGAACCAACCCTGCCTGCAGCAGCGAGGTCTTGCCGAGCCCGGAGCGACCGTAGAGCACGGTCAGCGGATTCAGCTGGACACGTTCGTAGAGCTCACGGATCTGGCGGTCGCGGCCGTAGAAGTACGCCTGGGTCGCGGTTGTGTAGGAGCGAAGCCCCAGCCAGGGGCGTTGCGGCGATACGTCGGGACTCGATTCGCTCATGGGCAGCCTCAGGCGCGCGGTCGGCCGGACTTGCGGTTTTCTTCGACGAACAACCGCAGGCGGTCGGCGAACGCCGGAGCGTCTGCAAGCGCAGCGCGTTGCACGGTGAGGATGTTGCCGGGCTCCTGCCGCGCGACGTGGCCGAGCGGCAGATCGACGAAGATCTGCAGGTAGAAGACGTAGCCGTCGACCTGACGACTTGCGGCCCAATGGCGTTCCTTGTGCAGGTAACGACCGGCGTTCGCGGTGTCTTCGGTTGCCGCGGAGACGATCGCGACGAAGAAGCTGCAGTTCTGCTTGATCTGCGATTCCAGCGCGCGATCGAAATCATCGCCGAACTGCAGTTCACGCGTGTCGAGCCAGACCGGCACATTGGCGCGCATCAGCTCGCGTCCTATGCGTTCGACGGCGCCGCGGTCCTCGCGGCCGTAGCTCAGGAACACCGCGCCGGCGGGACAGCGCTGCGGCATCCGTGCGAAGAAATCGACGTCGTCGCCCGGACGCTGGCGGCGTCGCCAGCGCTCGGCGAGTTCGAGCGCGAAATGCACCGGGTCGCCGTCGATGATCCGCGTCAGCCGCGTTTCGGTCTCGAAGAAGAACGTCATCGGCTCGGGCAGGTCGCCGCGCCGGTCGGCGAGGTAATAGCGTGAGTTGTGCGAGTCTTCCGATAGGCGCTTTCCGCGCGCAGCACGCAGGAAGAAGCGCACGATCCAGTCCTCCGACGGCGCGCCGATCAGCAGCAGGTCACTGCCCTGCAGACGCCTGAACAGGCGGTCCAGCGTGCCGCGCTGCTCGATCAGGCCGCAGACGAATTCCATGTAGTCTTCTTCCCAGATCGCGAAGTCGGTCGACTGCAGCGACCCCATGACCTGGTAGACCAGCGCACCGCTGAATTCGGTCGGCAGGTCGCAGTTCGGCTTGGCCTTCTCGCTGTTGGGGTGCGGGTGCGGCGAGGAGCGGCCGCTCGGATGGAAATAGAACTCCTGTTGCCGCCGTTCGAGGTGGGGCTGCGCGTCGGCGAGCGCCTGGGCCAGTAGCAGGTCGGGCGTGCTGCTGATCAGGATCTCGAAATCGGTGATGCGGGCCAACGCCGCGAGGCCGGGACTCGGCGTCGTCAGCGCCTTCAACAGCGTGCGCAGCGCGGCGTAGAGATCATCGCGGCGACCGCCGTTGCGCAGGTGCTCGCGCGCGACGGCGAGTATGGACGGCAGCGGCGGGTCCGTCGCCAATCCCAGCCGCGCGGCCAGCGGGCCTGCGAAATGGCGCAGCAACGGCACGGCAACGCCGTCGACCTCGGCCGTCACCAGTGCGGGACCGATGACCGGCAGTACATAGCGGTTCTCGATCCGATCGAGAAGGCGTTCCCAATCCGGATCGTCGAAAGCGGCTGGCACGTCGCATCCCCTGTGGCTCTGCGCACGCAATGTACGCTTTGCTACCAAGTGCTCGCCAGAGACCCGATCTCTCAGCCGCAGCGTTTGACGCCGGAACTCAATGGAGCCGCACGCCATACGCCCGCCACAGGCAGATCTGCCCGTCCGGGTCGACCAGGGCGACGTCGGTCGTGATACCGGTATCGAGCCAGCCGCTCTATGCGATGTAGAGCGCGTCGTCGATCGCATCGGAGCAGCTGGTATGGGTGGCGAGCAGCAGATCACCGCCGAGGATGGTCCAGGTACCGCTATGCAGTTGTGGACAAATGTGGAAGCTGAGATGGACGAGCATGGGCGCAGCCGTTGCAGGGGCGGATCGGAGTGCGCAGCAGGTTGCATGCCATCGCGAAACGGCACCCACAGGCGCTTTGCCGGCGCGGCGGACGGAAATGCATTTTAGGCCGTTGCACCATTTTCCGTGACAGCTCCGCTGGGGCGGATCGATGCCGCCGCGCGCCGCCGGCGCAACCAGGCCAGCGCGCTGTCGCCGAGTCCCATGTTCAGCGCCGTGCCGCAGAGGATGATGGCGCAGCCGGATACCATGCCGCGGCTGATCGATTCGTGCAGGAACAGCCAGCCCCACAACACGCCGAACAGCGGGATCAGGAACGACACGCTGAACGTGCGCGCCGCGCCGATGCGTGCGATGAGGCGGAAGAACAGCAGGTAGGCCAGCGCGGTACAGCCCAGCGCGAGCGCGGCGAAGGCGAGCCAGGCGCGCGACGAGGGCAGGGCGGCTGGCCACGCGAGCGCCGTCGGCACGGCCAGCGCAAGCGCGGAGAAGGCCTGGCCGCCAGCGGTGATGACCAGCGGTGATACTGTGGATAAATAGCGTTTGCTGAAATTTCCGGAGAACCCATAGCCCAGCGTCGCCGCCAGTGCCGCGGCGATGGCCAGTGCGGCCGGACCGGCGCCTGACGCGATCGCTATGCGGTCCCAGACCAGCCAGGCCACGCCAGCGATGCCGAGCAGCAGGCCGGCCAGGCGCGGTCCGCTGAGTCGCTCGCGCAGCCAGACCCCGGCGATGGCGGCGGCGTAGAGCGGGGTCGCCGCGCTCATCGTCGCGGTCAGGCCGGTACTGATGTGCTGGGTCGCGAAGGCGAACAGCACATAGGGTGCGGCCGCGCCGGCAAGCCCCGCGATCGCGATCGGCTTCCAGTGCGTTGCGAGCTCGCGCCAGCGGCTGCCGACCAGCAGCAGCGGCAGCAGGCACAGGCTGGCGGCGAGCGCGCGCAGCCCGCCCAGCGCCCACGCCTCGAACTCGCCGCCACCGATCTGCATGAACAGGTAGGACGCGCCCCAGAGTGCGCCGAGCAGGACAAGGCTGAATGCGTCGGATGGTTTCATTGGCTTTCTCCTGTACGTGGGCCGTGATGCGAGTCGCTCCCGGAGTTGGCATGGCGACATCGGACTGACCCAGCGTAGCGAGGCAACTGGATCTAAAGCAGCTCCAGAAGTGAATACTTTATAGGATCCAGTTTTCAAGGCGGCCGAGCGGGCCGTCGGAGCGCGTCAGTCCGTGCAGCGCGGTTAACAGGGCATGGCGGATGGCCCACGGCGCGCTGGCCCACGCCACTGGCGGGCACCGTCGGCGGAGCCCCGCTGCCGGCGACATACGGCCGCGGATGGGTAGGTAGCGCACGGTTTCGCGGCCTGCCCGATGATTACGACCACCGTACGGAGCTACTGCATTAGCATGTGCGGCGGGACGCGGCTTGCGTGGGCCGGCGTGCCGTGCACGGAAGTAAATATGAAAATAGTGGACAAAGGAACTGACATCTGCGGCCCGGCGCTGGCATGAGCGCGCCGATCGCCCGCGTCCGTCTGCGCTGGGAGCTGGCCGGCAGCTACGCCGGCCTGACCCTCAACGCGCTGATAACGCTGCTGTTGCTGCCCGTGTACGTGCGGCTCCTCGGTGCTGCGGAGTGGGGCGGGGTTGCGTTGTGCATGACCTTGCAGGGGCTGCTGTTCGCGGCCGATGCCGCGCTCTCTCCGCCGTTGTTGCGCGATGTCGCTGCGGCGGCGGCACAGGGACGTCAAGTCGCGGTCTACCGCCGGTACCTCCGGCTTTACGGCGCGATCGCGCTGGGCGTTTTCGCCGCCGGTCAGCTTGTGCTTCTGGTCTTGCCACTGTTCGGCGTATTGCCTGCGGACGCGCCGCTGTGGCCGCTGCGCCTGGTCCTGGTGCAGTTCCTGTTCCAGTTCTGCAACAACGCCGCGGTCGGCTACTGGAACGGCGTGCTGCAGCAGCGCCGTGCGAACCTGCGTCTGGCCGCGGCGTTGCTGATCAAGCACGCGGCCGCGCTGGCCGTGCTGGTGTTCTGGCGCGCCGACGCGCTGGCCTACCTGCTGCCGTTCGCCGTCATCGGTGCGGCGGAGTTCGTGCTGAACCGGCGCGCGCTGCTGCGCGCCTCACCGGCCGTCCCGCTGTCCGCCGCGGTCGCGGCGACGGGCGGCATCGATGTCGCTGCCTATGCCGCAGCGGCCGGATTGGGGCTGATTGGCGGGCAGATCGACCGGATCGTCCTGTCGCTGTATCTGCCGGCTGCCGACTACGGCCGCTATTTCCTCGCGAGCACGGTCGTGCTGTCGTTGTTGCAACTGCAGCAGCCGCTGTTGCGCAGTTTCCTGCCGCGCCTGGCCACGGCCGATCCGTGGCAGCCCTGGCTGTGGACCATGCTCAGGGCGTCGCTGCTGCTGGTCGCACTGCCCAGCGTACTGCTGTCGCTCGCGCCGGAGCCGTTCGTGCGGCTGTGGCTGCACGATGCTGCCGCAGCTGCGGCGATCGCGCCGCTGCTGGGTCTCATGCTGCCCGCCGTCGCGCTGCTCGCCGCCTACGCGCCGTTCGGTGCGCTGCTGCTGGGCCAGCGCCGCTACCGGCTGCTGACGCGCATCAATGCGGTCGCGCTACTCGCGCAGTTGCTCGTACTGGCTGCGGCGACCACAACGCTCGGTGCCCATGCCGGCGGCCTGGCCTGGCTCGCCTGTGCACTCGCACAGCTGGCCGTCGTGCCGCTGATCCTGCGCCGACGCGAGGCCGACGCCGCATGACGACGGTCGTGCCGCCGCTCGCCTTGCCGCCGCTCGTCGTCGTGTCCGTGCTGAACTGGAATACGCCGGCGCTGACGCTGCGCTGCCTGCGCGCGCTGGCCGCCTGCGACTACCCGGTGCTGCGCCTCGTCGTCGTCGACAACGCATCGGAAGACGACAGCGTTGCGCAGATCCGCGCCGCCTGGCCCGACATCACTCTGTTGCGCGCGACGGAAAACCGCGGGTTTGCCGAGGGTCATGCGCTGGCCCTGGCGCAAGCGCGGACCTGGAACGCCGCGGCACTCTGGCTGCTCAACAGCGACGCGGAACCGGAAAGGGGCGCGCTGCAGCGTCTGATCGATGCGTGGCAAGCGCACGGCGATGCGATCTATGGTGGCGCGCCGCTGTGTCCGACCGTTGAAGGCCGCCAGCAGCTGAACTTCCCGCACAAGTACCTTGATGCCGCCGGCAGGCCGCGACCGTTCCGGCGCGACCGCCGCGTGATCTACGACGCATCCTGGGCGACGGCGCCGCCGCGGCGCGTTGGTGCGGTCGCCGGCAGCTGTCTGCTGTTGCCGTTGCGCCTGATCGACACGCACGGCTGGCTCGATCCGGCCTGGTTCCTCTACTGCGAGGAGATCGACTATTGCTATCGGCTGCGCGCGCGGGGCGTGGCCTGCTGGCTGGTGCCCCAGGCGCGCGTCTGGCATGCGGGCGGCGGCAGCACAACGGCGCGCGGCGTTTCCGATGCGATCGCCTACTACCACGCACGCAACGAGATCGTGTTGGCGCGGCGCCACACGGACCGGGCGACGGCCGGACTGATCGCGCTGAAGAAGCTGCTGCGCGCGCTCGCGTTGGCGGTACTGCGTCCGCGGCGCGCGGCTTACGTGCTGCGCGGCCTGAGCGATGCGCTGCGCGGCCGCCGCGGCAAAGTCGTCGCGCCGGAGCGCGCGCGGCCGCGACGCGCGATCGCGACGCGATTCTGGCTCGTGCAACGCCGTCTGATCCATCGCCTGGACCTGCTGCGCCGCGGCGTGCCGCCGCGGCGGGCCGCGTATCACCACGAGCAGATCGGCGCCGCGTGGCTCGTCCATCCCGCCGAGCCGCCCACGTTCATCGCCGAATACCTGCGCTATTGCGTCGCGCTGCTGCGCGAACGGCTACGCGTCGAATCCCGCCCGCTGTGGCTCGTGTTCGGCGACAGCGATGGCGATGCACCGCGCGGCGCCGCGGTGCGCCGCATCGGCATGCAGTGGGAACACACGCTCGTGCGTCCCGGCGGCCGCGACAGCGCGGATGCGCCGGCCGGTGCGATCGCGCTTGCGGACGGCAGCGGACATTACCTGGTGCGCATCGCGCGACTGGCGCAGCTGGAGCGGCAGGACCTGATCATCGACTACAGCCGCGCGAACCGGATCAACATCGAACGCGGCGGTGCGCATGGGGCATTGCTGGCCCGGCTGGTCGTCATCGCGCCGCTGCTGCATGCGCCGCATTTCCTGCGCGAAGACCGTCCATTGCCGCTGATCTGCCTGTTCGGCAACCGCCGTGAAGCGCGTCGCGCCGCGCTGCTCGCCCAAGCGCGCCGTCGCGGTTCGAGCCTGCGCCAGGTCGACGGCATCTTCGACACGGCGAGCCTCGAACGCCTGTATCGCAGCAGCCGCGTGCTGCTCAACGTGCACCAGACCGCCGACCATCACACCGCCGAGGAACTGCGCATCCTGCCGGCACTGCAAAGCGGCATGATCGTGGTCAGCGAGGACGTGCCGCTGCGCGAGGAACTGCCTTACCACGCGTTCGTGATCTGGGCTACGTACGAGGATCTGCTCGATACCGCCGCGGCCGTGCTGGCGAACTATGAGGCCGAGCATGCGCGCCTGTTTGGAGATGGGCGGCTGGCGCGAGTCCTGGCGGAAATGGAGAGGCACAATCACGAAGCGGTGGCGGGGGCGTTGCGGATGCTGGACTGACGGTGGTCGGTGGTTATTGCGTCAACGGCGAGGCATGACACCATCCCCGCCGAACCCACCAGCCCGTTGGGTCGGGTGGGGATGGTGTGGTCTTCCTGAGTTAAGTCAGCAACGCCAGGTGCGCGCCAGCGATGGTGCACAACTGGATTGCCGGGCCGAAAACGACCTGGCCAACCCTGGCGCGATAGGCTGTCATCAGAACGTGACGGTAGCGACTTGGCGAACATGCGGTGCGTGAAGCCATGCTCGGCCTCCACTCCTCACGACGTGATCCGTACGACTGCGCAGCATTTACTTTTTTGCCGGTTTTTCAACGTGGGGCTCTGGCAAGGCCGCACGGCGGAAGCGGCCGGACGGCGCGGCCAATGCCTGTCAAGAGGGTTGGCTGCCCGCCGACAAGCGCATTCGCACCAGATCTGCCAGCGTCGTCGCCAGCATTTTCGCCATCGCACGGCTGCGATGGATTTCGACGGTGCGATGGCTGCAACCCAGGCTGCGCGCTATTTCCTTGCTGGTCTTGCCGGCGACGACCAGGTCCATGACGGCGTGTTCGCGCTGCGTGAGCGACCGGATACGGCTCAACACTTCCTGGCGTTGTTCTTCGGCGCTCAGCCGCGGTCGATCGCGCTCGATCACCGCGCGCACGCGCGCGACTAACAATTCATTGTCGAAGGGCTTCTCAATGAAATCCGCAGCACCCTCGCGCATCGCGGCCACCGCGATCGGGATATCCGCCGACCCGGTGAGGAAAACCACGGGAATTCGAGCCCCTCCGAGATTGAGGCGGGTCTGGACCTCCAGGCCATTCATTTCCGGCATGCCCACATCGAGGATCACGCAACCGGGCCGGTCCAGCTTGGCTTGGGCGAAAAATTCCTTGCCCGAGGCATAGCACTCCACGGCGAAGCCGGCCGCTCGCAGCACGCGTTTCAACGCGGCACGCATCGCGGCTTCGTCGTCCACCACGATCACGACCGGCAAAACCGCATCGGCGAGATGGCGGCGACCGCCGGCTGGAATATCGATCCGCATTCGGCATCCCCCGTCTACGAGACCCCAAAGTCGACAATGTTCGCTTGCCCCATCGCCACGATGCGTCGGGTCGCCGCGGCCACGATCGCGCCAGGCGTTCGTAGGTCACGCCGGGCGCTCGTACGCAGAGACTTACTTCACGATGAAGCGCGCACTGCAGTATGTCACGAACCCGGCATGTATCCTTTTTCCAGCGCGCTGCCGGAGTTCGCGATGCCCACGAGCGGTTGCTCGATCCGTGTCAGGCATCGCTCGTCGACAACACCGGAGCGTCAGCCAGCTGATGGGGGCAGGCGTCCTGCAAGGCGATGGATCGGGTCTCCAGCAAGGCCTTCCATTGGTTCTCGCAGTGCACGCCGAACCACTAAGACTTCATGCATGCCGAGTCGTCGGTCAGTGCGGACCAGAACGGCTCCGGCGTGGCGCGGATGTACGTCACGTGGACAAAGGCAATTCGCCCCGCTGCTCGAGACGGCGAGGTCGATTCCATTGCTGACGCCGGCGAGGTCGATTCCATTGCTGACGCCATTGACCATGGCGGCCTATGGCAGTCGAGAGGATGCGCGGGTGCGCAAGCGCGTGTTCGCCTCTCGCCAGCAGCGCCGTGATGGCGGCTTGAAGCGATAGGCCACCGCAATCACTCACGGGCGCCCATGCGGCTAGCTCGGTAGCGATGCCACCTGCCGGCGTACCTGGCCGCAGGAGGCATGGCGCGCCAGTCGTGGCGCGATCCATCAAGGTCGTTCGGCCGTCCCCGATGCAAGCAATTGCGGTATCGGTGGCGTTGACGCAACCAGGCTGTTCGTGAGGATCGCCTCGCGCGGCGGATCGATGCGAGTTGCGTGCTTTGCACGCGCTCGCATGACGAGCTCGGCAAAGCGGCGGTCGGCTTCGGCATCGGGCGGATCCAGGCCTTTCGCGCGCCGCCAAGCCCTGATGACTTCCACTGACTCGCCGTTCAACGTAATGCCGACCCTGACGCCGCCCTGCTGAGCCCGTGCCGCCATGGGCATACCGACGAGGCTGCATGCTGCCAGGAGAAAAGTGGCCAAATGCAGTGATCGGAAAAATAGCAGGTGACGCATCGAAGTCCCCCGGTTGGGCGGCGGCAATTCAGTTCCCATCGGCGGAGAAGCGGTGCTGTCGAGGGACGCAGGCATGCTATGAACTGCTGCGGGAGCCAACAATTCGTGCGAATACGTATATGGCTGGCGGCCGCGAGAGGGGAGACAGCAGCGCCACATGCGCTTTCCAGGGAACCACCCGGGCTGAAGGGTTCGGGTGCGCATCACGAAACCAGCATGGGGATCGCTGGGCAGGGGGAATGCCCGGACGGCGTAAAAATTGGGACATAGCGCACTCATCCGCCTTTCTGTGCCGGCGGCGAGACTCAGTCGGTGAGGCAGCATGACTCTTCGCGCCGAACGGGAAGACTCAGCGCCGGGAACGTTCCCGCGGCGTCCCCGGCGGTAGCGCGATCACCTGGTCACCGGTGCAGACGAACAGCTGCTGCTCGGGTTGCGCCGTCCATTCGTGCCCGCCGGTGAAGCGCGAGAACGCGGGCAGGATCAACTGCATTGGCGATAGGACGAAGGCCGGCTGCCGGCCGGGTACGCGCGGCAGGCGCACGACCGGGTGCAGATGTCCACAAATAACCCCGTCGCTCGCCAGTGGTTCGTGACTCAATAGCAGCGGCCCCAGCCGCAGCGCCGTGCCGACGACTTCGAGCGCCAGTCCCGCAACCGCGAGGCGGTGGTCGTGGTTGCCCGCGATCACGACGATGCGCAGCGCGGCATGCGCCTCGCGCCAGGCCTGCCAGTGCGCGCGCCAGTGCGCGCCGCGGTCGTCGCCGTGCAGCAGGTCGCCAAGCACGTACAACGTGAGTGGCGCGTGCGCGTGCAGCAGCCGCTCTATGCGCTGCAGGTCGTGCTGGGTGCCGCCGCTCGGCACGGCCAGCCCGGCGTCGCGAAAGATGTCGCCCTTGCCCAGGTGCAGATCAGCGATCAGCAGGCTGCGCTGCGTCGGCCAGTACACCGCGCGATCGGGTAGCAGCTGTAGCGTTTCGCCAGCGAAGCCGATCGCGACTCGGTCAGCCATGTTTCTTTTCCAGTTGCGCCGCGGCGCGGGCGATGCGTGTGTTCCAGTCCTCGTTGCTCAGGTGGCCACGGAAACTCTCGGCCCACAGCGGAAACGACAGCGGCGTCAGCGACGGTGGCGCGTGCAGCGCCAGCGGTCGCGCGGCAAGGTCGGCCAGCGTGGCGGCGAGCCCGGCGACGTCGAGCTGGCGCGAGCGCACCTCGCGCTCGGCCAGCGCGAGCAGCAGATGCTGCGGATCGTAGCGGCGCAGCACGTCGTAGATCATGCCGCTGGACGCCTGCAGCTGGCGCAGCGAGCGCGGCGCGCGGCCGGGCAGTGACGGCGGCAGCAGGCCGGCGATGCGCGCGATCTCGCGAAACTGGCGCCGCGCGAGTTCGGACAGATTCACCGCCTCGGCCAGGTCGACGTCGAGTCCCTCCGGCGTCAGCAGCGCGTTCAGCGCGGCGGCCTCGAGCGCGAAGTCGTTCGCGCCGGTGAGGATGAGTCCGTAGTCGTTGGCCGCGTAGGTGAAACTGTTCGGCGCGCGGCGCGCCAGGCGCAGCGCCAGCAGCGCGGCAAGACCGTCGTGCACGCGGCGGCCCGCGAACGGATACAGAAACAGATGCCGGCCTTGCCGGCTGAGCAGGCTTTCGGCCAACAGGTGCTGTGGCCCGGGCAGCGCGGACAGCCGTTGCTGCAGGTGAAGCAGCGGCTGCAGCGCCTGCCATTCGGGCGAATCGTCGCCGCGCGCCAACAGGGCTTCGACCTCGCGGCCGAGTTCGTTCGACAGCGGCAGGCGTCCGCCGCGCCAGGTCGGGTTGACGCCGTCGCGCGAGCGGGCGATGCGCACATAGGCCGTCATGTCTTCGAATCGCACGAGGCTAAGGCTGCGGCCGGCAAACTGGAACACGTCGCCGCGGCGCAGCTGGCCGACGAAGGCTTCCTCGACCGCGCCCAGCGTCGCGCCGCGCAGGAACTTCACCGCGACCATGCCGTCGCTCGTGATCGTGCCGATGCTCAGGCGATGGCGATACGCGATGCGCCGGTCCTCCACGCGATAGAGGCCGTCCGCGCCGCGCTGCACGCGGCGGAAATCGGGATAGCTTTCCAGCGCGCTGCCGCCGCGCACGATGAAATCGAGCACGGCCTGCCAGTCATCGGATGTCAGCTCGGCATAGGCGTGCGTCTCGCGTACCTCGGCGTACAGCGCGTCCGCATCGAAACCGCCGCCGAGCGCGATGCTGACGCAATGCTGCGCAAGCACGTCCAGCGCGAGCCGCGGCGGCGGCCGCGCCTCGACGCGGCCTTGCGCGAGCGCGTGCCGCGCTGCGGCGTATTCGAGCAGTTCCAGCGCATGCGTGGGAATGCAGGTGATCGAGGCCGCTTCGCCGGGCCAGTGCCGCGCACGTCCGGCGCGCTGCAGCAGTCGCGCAAGACCCTTGGGACTGCCGAGCTGCAGCACCTGGTCGACTGCGGGAAAGTCGACGCCGAGATCCAGGCTGCTGGTCGCGACGACGCCGCGCAGGCGCCGTTCTCGCAGGCCCTGCTCGGCGGCCTGGCGCAGTGCCGGGGCGAGCGAGCCGTGATGCAGCGCGAGCGTATCCGGTGCTTCGGGCCAGACGGCGGCAAGCGCTGCGTGCCAGAGCTCTGCCTGCAGTCGCGTGTTGGTGAACAGCAGACTGGTGCCGGCCTCGAACACGCGCTGTGTCACGCGCGCGAGATGGGCCAGGCCCCGATGCCCGGCCCAGGCGAAACGTTCGTGCGCCGGCGGCAGCAGCGTTTCCAGCGTAAGCGGGCGCGGCGCGAGACCGCCGACGAGGGCGCCGTGGGGTGCTTCATTGCTGATAGGCGCGCCGGACAGCAGCACGTCGCGCGCCTCGTCGAGATTGCCGAGGGTCGCCGACAGGCCCCAGGTACGCAGGCCCGGCGCGAGCCGGCGCAGGCGCGCGAGGCCGAGCTGCAGCAGCGTGCCGCGCTTGTTGCCGAGCAGTTCGTGCCATTCGTCGACCACGACGCCGCGCAGGCCGCGCAACGACTCTGCGGTGTCGGCATACGACAGCAGCAGCGCCAGCGATTCCGGTGTGGTCACGAGCACGTCGACACGGCCGGCGCGGGCCAGCCGCTTGTCCTTCGCGCTCGCATCGCCGGTGCGTTGCGCGATCTGCCAGCCCAGCCCGAGTGCCTCGACCGGCACACGCAGCGCGCGCACGGTGTCGGCCGCCAGCGCGCGCAGCGGTGTGATCCAGATCAGCTGCAGGCGTGGCGACGGCGGCGCGCTGCCGGCGAGGCCATCGAGCAGCGCGCCACCGAAGGCAGCGAGCGTCTTGCCGCTGCCGGTCGGCGTATGCAGCAGGCCGGATTCGCCGGCGCGCCAGCGCTGCCAGACTTCGCGCTGGAACGGGAACGCCTGCCAGCCCTGCTGTGCGAACCAGTCGAGCAGCACGGACTCGGCGGCGTCCACCGCGGCGGTACGGCGCGATGGCTTGCGCGCCGTGCCGATCGCCGCCATCAGTGCGGCATCGGTTGTCGTTTCGCGCGCCACGGGTCCACGATCGCTTGTCTTTCTGCGCGCCATCAGGAGGTTGAGCCAACACAAGGGAAAAATTCGATCACAGGCAGCTGGACGACCCACCGTCTCCCAGCCCCGACTCGGCATGGTTCGATCGAAAAGTAGCCTTTGCCTTCTGCCAACGACAAGTGCAGGAAATCTGGGTGGCGAGCTAGGAACGTGCGGCCTGTCCGCGATTTCCGTGGGTCTGGTATCGAAAGATGTTCTGCGGCAGAAATGCTCATCCGGCGCTTGTCCACGCTGCACATGCGCGGCAAAGACGAGCTTGCCACCATCCAGCAGAACCCGCGCAAGACGGCCGGAGACCTCGTCAGCCAGCGGCGATAGAGCGCGTCTGCGAGCGTGAGGACTTCGAAACCTGCGACGTCGGGGCGTCGCGTACCGCACGACCGATCGAGCATCTGTACTTCCAGACCGTTTGCAACACAAGCGTCGAAAATGAAAGCAGCCTGTCCCTGTCGGGGACTCAGCCATTTCTGCGTCTGCTAGCGCACAGACATGCGGCCTGGAGCGAACGCACAGTCAAACCTGGATTCTCCATGACTTGCTCGAATCCTGTTCGGCTTCGCACGCCTATGGCAGCCAAACTCTCAGGGCGATGCCGCCAGGAATGGCGAATTGCGATTTTCCCAGCACGGACATCGTCACGACTCATCCGTCCTGATCACGCATCGAAGGGGAGGCTGAATGCAACTCGGCATGATCGGATTGGGCCGGATGGGCGCAGGCATGGTGCGGCGTTTGCTCAGGGAAGGGCACGCGTGCATCGTTCACGACGTGCAATCGTCTGCTGTAGCCGATCTCGTCAAAGACGGTGCGACGGGAACCGCATCACTGAAGGATATGGTTTCGCAGCTTGGCCAGCCTCGCGCGATCTGGCTGATGGTTCCGGCGGCTGTTGTCGATCGGGCGCTTGGCGATCTGGTGCCGTTACTGGACGCTGGCGACATCGTCATCGATGGCGGTAATTCGTACTACCGCGACGACCTGCGCCGCGGCGCGGAACTGGCGGCCAGAGGCATCCATTACCTCGATGTCGGAACCAGCGGTGGCGTTGCCGGACTGGAGCGTGGCTACTGCCTGATGATCGGCGGCGAAGGCGGTGTGGTCGAGCATCTGCGGCCAATATTTTCTTCTCTGTCGCCAGGGATCGACGCTGCAACGCGGACTCCCGAGCGCAAGGTCGGCACAAGTACGGCGGAAGAAGGCTTCCTGCACTGTGGTCCGCACGGGGCAGGGCACTTCGTGAAGATGGTCCACAACGGCATCGAATACGGCGTGATGGCGGCGTACGCGGAAGGGTTGAACATCCTGCGCAGCGCAAATCTGGGCCAGCGCGATCAGCAAGCGCAGAGCGGGCACGATGCGGAAACCACGCCGCTGCGCGACCCCGAGCTGTATCGGTTCGAGATGAACCTGCCCGAGATCGCCGAGCTGTGGCGCCGCGGCAGCGTCATCGGGTCCTGGCTGCTCGACCTCACCGCCACTGCGTTGATCAAGGATCCCGAACTGGCGCACTACGATGGCCGTGTGTCGGATTCGGGCGAAGGCCGCTGGACGATCCAGGCGGCTATCGACGAAGGGGTGCCGGTGCCGGTTCTCAGCGCTGCGCTGTTTGCGCGCTTCACCTCTCGCGGCAACGACGACTTCGCGAACCGGCTGCTGTCGGCCATGCGGTACGAGTTCGGCGGCCACGCGGAGAAGCCGGCGCGATGACATTCCCACACGAAGTCGTGTTTCCGCTCGGCGTGGACACGCTGCTCGACAACGACCGGGTCATCGCCGATCTGCACGGCCACCTGGAACGTGAGTTCGGCGTCGTCAATGCGGCCCGCTACCGGGCGATCGTCGACGGCTTGGGCAGCGACCCGGGCAATGCGGACTACCGACGCGCAGTGCAGCGCTACCGACTCGATGCCGAGCTCGGGCCGGACACTGACCCGCGTCTGCCGAAAATGTCAGGGTTTCTCATCGATTTCCCCTTCGCGGCGAAGGTATCGGGGACCTGCAGGTTGCGGACATTCGCAACGTGTTCGCAGATCAGGAGACGTGATGAACACCAACACCCGCAAGCTGCACGACCTGGGGCAGCGCATCTGGCTCGACAACATCACTCGCCTGATGCTCAACAACGGGACCCTGGCGCGGTATATCGCCGAGCTGTCGGTGACGGGGCTGACGTCGAACCCCACGATCTTCGAACACGCGATCGGCAGCGGTGCCCTTTACGACGAAGCGATCCAGAAGCTGGCGACCCAAGGGCTGGCATGCGAGGACATTTTTTTCGAACTGGCGCTGCAAGACCTGACGCAAGCCGCGGATCTGTTCCGGCCGCTCTTTGATGCCAGCAGTGGCGGCGGTGGCTGGGTGTCTCTGGAAGTCTCGCCGCTGCTCGCGAACGACACGACCGGAACGATCCAGGCGGCAGCTCGCCTGCACGCGCAGGCTGCGCGACCGAACCTTTTCATCAAGATCCCCGGCACGCCTGAAGGTATTCCAGCCATCGAGCAGTCGATCTTCGATGGCGTGCCGGTCAACGTCACCTTGCTGTTTTCGAGCGATCAGTACCTGGCAGCGGCGCAAGCGTATCTGCGCGGTATCGAGCGACGCATCGAAGTTGGGCTCGATCCAAAAGTCGAATCGGTCGCGTCGATCTTCGTCAGCCGCTGGGACGTCGCGGCGAACGAGGGCGTTCAGCCAAAGCTGCGCAACCGCCTCGGTGTCGCGATTGCCATGAGAACCTACGCAGACCATCGAACTCTGATCGCATCCGAACGGTGGCAGCGCCTGGCTGCCGCGGGAGCGCGCCCGCAGCGCCTGCTCTGGGCCAGCACCGGTACGAAAGACCCGGCGGCACCTGACACGTTTTACGTCGAAGCGCTCGCGGCGGCGGGGACGATCGACACGATGCCGGAAAAGACCCTGCTCGCCTTCGCCGACCACGGCGAGGTCGGCACGGTCTTGCCTGCCGACGGCGGTTCCGCAGAGCGCGTACTCGACGCGTTGAAGCGCGAAGGCGTTGACGACAAGGCGCTCGCTGCCCGGCTGCAGCGCGAGGGCGTGCAGGCGTTTAGCGAATCGTGGAGCGGATTGATGGCGCGGATCCAGCAAAAGAGTTCGCCACCGTTGTCGGCAGCGGCGAGGACAGGGGCGGCATGAGCCTGGGCTACGACAAGTCGACACGCACGCACTGTCGGCAATTTCGTTGCAGTTAGGGAGCCTCTGATCAAGTCGATATTTGCATTTGACTCTGGAGCCCCCTTGAGTCAAGGGGGTGAAGAGTGATCGCTCAGAACCGCAGGTTCTGATCGCTCTGAACGCCCAACGGGCCGGACGAAGAGTGATCGCTCAGAACCGCAGGTTCTG
>NZ_JAVTWC010000128.1:0-4483 GCF_032229445.1 Tahibacter sp. | reverse complement strand
ACAGCAACAGCAACAGCAACAGCAACAGCAACAGCAACAGCAACAGCAACAGCAACAGCAAGAGCAACAGCAACGGCAACGGCAACGGCAACGGCAGTGATTTGCTGCCTGGCGCGTGATCCGCGGGGTTCTAGCGCCTCACGTCAAACCGCGCATCGCTGAGGAACTGCGCCACGCGCGCAACGGGGAGGCTCAGGAAATCACCGGGGACGGAATGCTTGAGGCAGGCCGCCGCGAGGCCGAAGCGCAGGCTGTGTTCTTCGTCATGTCCGTTCAGCAGGCCGTGCAGCACGCCGGCGGCGAAGGCGTCGCCGCCGCCGATGCGGTCGACGATGCCGTCGAGGCGTTGTGCGGGGAGCTGCCATTCGCGTTCGCGCGTGAATAGCTGTGCCGACAGATCGTGGCAGTCGACGCTGTGCTGTTCGCGCCGGGTGCTGACGATGCGGCGGATCTGCGGGAACGTGGCGAAGGCCGCGTCGGCAGCGAGGCGGTCGACGCTGGCGGTCGCGGTCGCGACGAATTCGCGACGCAGTACGACCGCGATGTCGCGGTGGTCGGCGAAGACGGTGTCGGCGCAGGCGAGGATTTCGCCGAGGATCGCTGCGGGGTCTCCATCCCAGGCTTGCCATAGCTTTGCGCGGAAATTGCCGTCGAATACGACCGGAATGGCCAGTGCGCGCGCCGCGCGTGCGGCGGCGATCGCCGCATCGGCGCAGGCGCGGCCCAGGGCCGGTGTGACGCCGGACAGGTGCAGCAGTGGCGCGCCCGCGAGCAGCGCCGGCCAGTCGTAGTCGCTGGCGGCGGCGCGCGCGAAGGCCGAATCGGCGCGGTCGTAGAGCACTTCGCTAGGACGTTGCAGCGCACCGGTTTCGAGGAAGTACAGTCCCATGCGGCCGCTGGCGTAGCGCAGCCGCGTGGTGTCGACGCCGTGGCGGCGCAGTTCGCCGGCCGCGGCGCGGCCCAGTGCATTGTCGGCGACGATGCCGATGCAGGCGGTGGCGTGGCCGAAGCCGGCGAGGGCGATGGCGACATTCGCCTCGGCGCCGCCGACGTGTACCTGCAGGCGCGGTGATTGCAGCAGCAGCTCATGGCCAGGGCTGGCAAGGCGCAGCAGCAGTTCACCAAAGCAGAGTAAGGGTACGGACATGGGGGATCCTTGGGATGAAACGGCAGTCTAGGCAAGCCGGCGGGACGGCGTCGCCGTCGGGTGGAGGAGAGCTGTGCTGCAGCGCAGTGTCCCCGCAGGCGAGCGGGACAATGACTGCGGTAGTTTCGGCGTTGGCTGCATAAGGTATTGAAAATGATAGATTTTTCCTGCGGGGCCGGCGGCAGGGACCGGGCGCGATACGAAGCGTGCGGCGGTGTCGACGTGCCGTTTTTGCTCGTCTTGTTGCTGCGCTGCGGTGTTTGCTAGGCTTCTTGTCCACCGGTGTCATGCACAAGAATTAGCTGAAAATGGCACCGGTGTCATCAGAATTTTCCGCGCTGCCGCCGTGCGCGTGGACCTGCTATCTATCAGGAGGGAGTAGACGTGGGAATCCGCATCAGCCGTACCGGTCGTCCATTGCTGACCACGCTTTCGGGCGCGATCCTGATTTCCCTGTATGGGCTGCCGGCGCGGTTGTTTGCCGCCGAGCCGGCCCAGCCGGACGCCGCGTCGTCCACCGCGACCGAAGCCGCCGTCGGTACGACGGCCGGCGCGGCCGCCGAAACCGAGGCACAGAGCGGCAGCAGCGGCGAAACCGAGCGGCTCGACGAAATCGTCGTGACCTATCGGCAAAGCCTCGTCAAGGCGCTCGAAGCCAAGCGCGAGTTCACGACCCAGACCGACGTGATCATGGCCGAGGACATCGGCAAGTTCCCGGACCTCAACCTGGCCGAGTCGCTGCAGCGCATACCGGGCATCTCGATCGCGCGCGATGCGGGCGAGGGGCGCCAGATCTCGGTGCGCGGCCTTGGCCCGGACTTCACCCGCGTGCGCATCAACGGCATGGAAGGGCTGTCCACCACGGGCGGCACCGACTCGTCCGGCGGCAACAACCGCGGCCGCGGCTTCGACTTCAACGTCTTCGCCTCGGAACTGTTCAATCGTATTGAAGTACACAAGACCGCATCGGCCGAAGTGCAGGAAGGCTCGCTCGGCGCGACGGTCGACCTGCACACGCCGCGGCCGTTCGATTTCGACCGCTTCACCTTCGTCAGCTCGGCGCAGATGGGCTATAACGATCTGGCCGACGAAACCAATCCCCGCGCCTCGGCGCTGATCGCCAACACCTTCTTCGACGGCCGCTTCGGCGCGCTGTTCTCGGTCGCCTACAGCGATCGCAGCCTGACCCAGGAAGGCGCCAGCACGGTGCGCTGGGACAACGGCACGAGCAGCGGCGGCTTCAACGCCGCTTCGCCGTACGCACCGGCCAGGCTGGCAACCACCTTCCATCCGCGCATCCCGCGCTACGGCGTGCTGGAGCACGAACAGGAGCGTCTCGGCCTCACCGGCGCGCTGCAGTGGCAGGCCGCCGACAGCACCCTGGTTTCGCTCGACCTGCTGTATGCCGACTTCGACGCCAAGCGCACGGAGAATTTTCTCGAAGCAGTGTCGTTCAGCCGCACCGGTGCATCCGGCAAGCCGCAGACCATCGTGCGCGACGGCGCGGTCAGCAGCAACGGCAATCTCGTCTACGGCCTGTTCGACGACGTGGACGTGCGTTCCGAGTCGCGTTACGACGAACTCGCGACCACGTTCAAGCAGACCAACCTCAACATCGAGCACGAATTCAGCGACAGCTTCCGCATGGACGCGCTGATCGGTCATTCGCGTTCGGACTTCGACAATCCGATCCAGACCACGTTGACCCTCGACCGCGCCAATACCGACGGCTATTCCTGGGACTACCGCGGCAACGACCGCCTGCCGCTGATCGACTACGGCTTCGACGTGCGTGACCCGAACAACTGGAGCTTCGCCAACGGCCTGTCGGAAATTCGCCTGCGTCCGAACGCGACGGCCAACCTGTTCACCAATCAACAAGTGAACTTCGAGTGGGATGCGGCGTCCGCGTTCCGCGTCAAGGGCGGGCTCGATTTCAAGGCCTACAAGTTCTCGACCTTCGAAGCGCGCCGCGCCTCGGAAGTCAGCGTGCCCAACCTGCCGGCCGGCACGTCGCTGTCGGACCTGACCCGCCTGCTCGTGTTCGGCAACGGCCTGGACATGCCGGGCGGCGCGGACACATCGTTCCTGATTCCCGACATCGACGCATTCGCGCGCCTGTTCGACATCTACAGCGGCCAGGGCACGTTCACGCTGTCGCCGTCGGCCTCGGGTTCCATCGGCAACAACCGCAGCGTCAAGGAACGCGACCGCGGCGGCTGGCTGCAGGGCGATTTCGAGACGTCGACCTTCGGCATCCCGCTGCGCGGCAACTTCGGCGTGCGCTACGTACGTACAGAGCAGGAATCGACCGGTTTCGCGATCATCAACAGCCGCCCGACGCAGACCACGGTCGAGCGCGAATACTCCGACACGCTGCCCTCGCTGAACCTGGCCTGGGACCTGACCGACGATCTGCTGTTCCGCTTCGGCGCGGCGAAAGTCATGTCGCGTCCGGGCCTGGGCAACCTCACGCCGGGCGTCAGCGTCAGCGTCAGCGGCGGCAACCGCGTCGTGACCGGCGGCGATCCGTTCCTCGATCCGTTCCGCGCCAAGACCTTCGATCTCGGTCTGGAATGGTATTTCGCACCGGAGTCGGTGCTCGGCGCGGCGATCTTCTACAAGGACATCGAGTCCTTCGTGCAGACCTCGCGCGAGACACGGCCGTTCAATACCTCGGGCCTGCCCACGAGCCTGCTGGAAGGCACCGGTGCGCTGCCGACCGATGACTTCCAGTTCAACATCCCGACCAACACGCCCGGCGGCAAGCTGCGCGGCGTCGAGCTGTCCTACCAGCAGCCGTTCACGTTCCTGCCCGGTTTCTGGAGTCATTTCGGCGCGATCCTCAACTACACCTATGTCGACTCGAAGATCCAGTACGTGACCTCGTCCGGCGCGAACTCGCTGAAGACCGACCTGACCGGCCTGTCCAAGAACGCCTACAACGCGACGCTGTACTTCGAGAAGGACCAGTTCAGCGCGCGCGTGTCGACGGCGTACCGCAACGGCTATCTGACCACGGTGCCGGGTCGCAACAACAACAACATGGAAGGCACCAAGGGAACGACCAATGTGGATTTCATCGCGACGTGGAAGATGAACCAGCATGTCGAGTTCACGGTCGAGGCGGTCAATCTCACCGACGAATACAACGACCAGTGGGTCGATTCCGTCGGCGATCGCAGCTCGGTCTACGACCACACCGGCCGCGAGTTCTTCGTCGGTGTGCGCTTCCGCAACTGAACTCGGAAACCTCTGAGCAAGTCCTGGCACGATCGCTTCTGTACTCAGCACCAGATCTCCACAACCCCGCCAAATGCCTGCTGCGCAGGCATT
>NZ_JAVTWC010000127.1:127037-147599 GCF_032229445.1 Tahibacter sp. | reverse complement strand
TGCACGCGGAGAAGAACCAGGACATCGAAGTCGAGAACGACGAGACGCACTGGGTGGGACACGACCGCACCAAGACGATCGACCACGATGAAACCGTGTTCGTGAAGCACGACCGCACCGAGACGGTCGACCACAACGAGACGATCACGGTGCACAACGACCGCACCGAGACCGTCGATGGCCACGAGACCATCACGATCCACAAGAACCGCACCGAGACGGTCGACGGCAACGAGACGATCACGGTGCACAAGAACCGCACCGAGACCGTCGACAAGAACGAGACGATCACGATAGTCCAGAACCGCACCGAGGACGTGGGCCAGAACGAGAAGGTCGGCATCGGCAAGAACCGCACCGTCACGATCGGCCAGAACAAGAGCGAAACGATCGGCATGGGTTCCATGCTGAACGTCGGACTGGCCCAGGTGACCAACATCGGCGGCGCGTATGCGCTCAATGTCGGCGCGGGCTGGATGAGTAACGTCGGCCTCATGCACCTGCACAACGTCGGCGTGAAGCTCGCGGTCACGGTCGGCAAGACGCTCAGTGTCAGCGCCGGCAATTCCGCCACCTACGAGGCCGGCGACAAGCTCTCGCTGATCTGCGGCGATTCGATGATCGTGCTGGAGAAGAACGGCACGGTCACGATCAGCGGCAACAAGATCAAGATCATCGGCGAGAAGCACGTCGACGTGAACGGCAAGCTGATCGATATCAACTGACCATGGCGGAGCTGATCAATCACACCGCCTTCCCGGCCCTGCTGTTCGACACGCTGGACCAGCACGACGCCGGTTTCAGCGTGCTCGCCGCACAGGTGAGCTACGACCTCGTGATCCGTCCCGGGGACGGCGCGGCCACGCTGCAGTTCTGTGCCGAGCAGGCGCCGCTGTGCATGGCCGACGAACACTATGGTGAGCCGGATCGCACGAGCACGCGCCTGGAAAGCGATATTGCGCCGTACAAGCCGCGCCTCGACGTGATCGTCAACGGCACGGCGTACGCGCCCGGCGACAAGCCGGCCGATGCGTTCGGCGCGGCGATCCGTGTCTACGAACGTACACGCAGCGTGCTGGTCAGCGGCCCGCGCCAGTGGAAGCGCGGCGTGACCGGATGGGCGCTGACCGATCCGGCGCCGCTGTCCGCGCTGGCGCTGCGCTACGAATACGCCAGCGGCGGTCTGCACCACATCAAGGATCGCGACTACGCCGCGGCGACGAACATCGTGGGCATGGGCTGGTATCCGGTCGAGTTCCTGCGCCAGTTCAAGGGCGACCTGCTGCCTGCGCCGCAGATCGAATCCTACGAGCACCGCCTGCGCGGCATCAGCGATGAATTGCCCGCGGCGGGCTTCGGCTTCGTCGGCCGCGGCTGGCGCGGCCGCATCGAATACGCCGGCACCGCCGATGCGGCCTGGCAGGCCGAACGTCATCCGCTGCTGCCGCGCGATTTCCGCATGGACTTCTGGAACGGTGCGCCCGTGGCGCAGCAGTTCGAGCATCCCAGGCCGCTGGGCAGCGTGCCGATCGCGACCCAGAACCTCGTGCCCGCGCGCGACGTACCGGCGCAAGGCGTGTATTTCGAGGTGCCGGTCGAAAGTGTGTTCGCGCTGGTCGGGCTCGAGCGCGGCATCGGCCTCACGCGAGACCTGACGCTCGACACCATCGTCGTCGACATGGACGCGCGGCGCGTCCGTTGCACGTATCGCCTCGCGCTGGCCGAGGAGCTCGACATCGCCGAAGTGCAGCTGCGCTACATCGCCGCCGACGAGCGCGACGCGCAGCGCGAAAAGGCCGCACGCATGAATCCTGATCCGGCCGTGCGCGAATTCGTGCCGCTGCCGCCGAGCCTGATGCGGTCACCCACCGGACAGATTGCCCATGGCTAGCAATCTTGCCGCGCGCAAAGATGGAAAATGGCGCATCGTGTTCCTCGCGCCGGACTTCTGCCTCACCCCGGGCGTGCCCTCGCCGGTGCCGTATCCGGTGACCTCGGACCTGGGCAGTTCCAGGAACGTGGTCACGTCGGTGCGCCTGAACAAGAAACCCGCCTTCGTTTTCGACGCGAGCAAGGCGCCCAAAACGCTGGGCGACCAGGCCGGCGTCAACAAGGGCGTGGTCAGCCATACCGTCGGTGCCGACTGCTGGGCGATGACGCATTCGCCGGATACGCGCATCGGCCAGCGCTGGGTCGTGCGCAACGGCGAAATGTTCTGGATGAACGGCAATTTCAACAAGCCGCCGGGCAAGAACCTCTCGAAGAAAGAGCGCTGGGAAGAGCGCAAGCGCCTCATCGAGCAGGGCAAGCAGAGCGCCGATCCGAAGGTGCGCGCAGCGGCCGAGCGGCTCGAACGCAACAACGTCGGCGTGGAGAAGGCCAAGCTCGCGCAGGACATCTACAACCCGGACAAGGGGCCACCCGAGGGCTGGAAGAACATCAGCAACGATCCCGAGGCACTGGCCAAGTACGGACTCAAGCCCGAGGACATGCGCATCGACGGCACGCCGAGCTTCCGCGCTGGCGTCTACGAGCCCGACCCGGCCGTGTTCGGCAACGACATGCGCCCGTCGGTGGTGTTCCAGGGCACCAATCCGTCGAGCATGACGGACTGGAAGAACAACTTCGCCCAGGGCATGAACATGAATTCGCCGTACTACGAGCGCGCCGTCGGAATCGGCAACTCGGTCGGCAATTCCGGCACCCCGGTCGATATCGTCGGCCACTCGCTCGGCGGCGGCATGGCCTCGGCCGCGTCGCGCGCGAGCGGCGCGCCAGGCTGGACCTTCAACTCGGCCGGCCTCAATCCGAACACGGTAACGCGCTACGGCGGCACCAATCACGTGCCGGGCACGGAAAACATCAACGCCTACCAGGTCGCTGGCGAAGTGCTGACCGGCCTGCAGCAGCAGGGCTGGGGCGGTACGCTCGGCACGGCCGGTGCGGGCGCGGCGATCGGCGGCGCGTTCGGCGGCTTCATCGGCGCGGGCATCGGCGCGGTGGTCGGCGGACTTGCCAAGATTGGCCTCAGCGCGCTGATGCCCGACGCGGTCGGCAACACGTTCCCGCTCGACGGCCACGGCAACCCGGTTTCGCGACACGGCATGGACCAGGTCATCGACGGCATCGAAAAACAGAAGGACGAGGACCAGGCCATCATTCACGGCGCTGGCGGAGGCTAGCGATGAAACGCTGGTCCGCCGCGTGGCGGCGATGGTGTGTGGCAGTGGCGGCGATCCTGTCGTCGGGACTTTCGGAAAGTGCAGGCATGAGAACCCAACCGGCAGAGAAATTCTTCAGCGGCCCCACCCTCACGCTGGCCCAGGCCATCGAGCAGGGTGACGTGGCCGAGACCGATGCGCTGGCCCGCACGGTCGACCTCAACAAGCCCGGCGCGGAGGACATGACGCTGCTGTTCTTCGCGTTGCAGAAGGCATTCGGCGAAAAGCCCGCGCAGCTGCAGATCATCACGCACCTGGTCAAGGCCGGCGCCGATCCGCTGCACACCGTCGAAGATGTCGGCAGCGTGCTTGGCGTTTCGCTGCAGGCGGCCAGTCCGCTGTACGTCAAGGCGTTGCTCGATGCGGGAGTGGACCCGAATACCGTCGAGGGCACCACGCCGATCCTCTTCAAGGCGACGCGCGAAGCGACGTTCGACACGCTGAAGCTGCTCGTCGAGCGCGGCGCGGATGTCAATCGGCGCGACTCGCTCGGCAACACCGCGCTGATGCAGGGTCTGACGACGATGCAGCTCGATCAGGTCGAGTACCTGCTGGCGCAGGGCGCCACGCCCGACTTCGTCAACATCAACGGCGTCTCCTTCGCCGGGCAGTTGCAGTTCCAGATCGGCCGCCAGCAGGAAGGATCGCCGGCGCACCAAAAGATGCTGCAACTGCGCGAACGCATCGTCGCGATGGGCGTGGCCTGGCCACCGGCGTCGCGCGAGACGGAACAGGAACGCATGCGCGCGCGGGGCCAGGAACCTGGCAAACCACTGCGGGTGCACTGATCCGTATCACCGACAACGCAATCGAGACGGGGGAGTGTTCGTGGCCTGCGCGAGCAGGCAGCCGGGGGGCACAGACACCAGACGGAAGCGCAATCTTCTTTGAGCGGAAGCGAACATGTCCGTAGGGAACACGATAGGGAAACTGACCAACGAGCCGATGCTGCCGCAAAGCACGCCGGCCGGCAGCGGCAATCCTCCCGAGAAGAAAAGCTGGTGGAGCAAGTGGGGTGACGTGGTCCACACCGGACTCGACATCCTCGGCGCGGTGCCAGTCGTCGGCATCGTCGCCGACGGCGCGAACGCGGCGATCTACGCGGCCGAAGGCGACTACGTCAACGCGGCGATTTCGGGCGCGTCGGCCGCAGCGAACCTGATTCCCGGCGGTGGCGCGGCGATGAAGGCCGGCAAGGCGGCGGTTGCCGTCGGCAAGACCGTCGCCAAGGAAAGTGCTGAGGCGCTGGCCAAGGCGGCGGCGAAAGAGGCGGCGGAGAAAGCCGCCAAAGAAGCCGCCGAAAAGGCTGCCAAGGAAGGGGCCGAAGCGGCCGGCAAGAAGACCGCGAAGAACGCCGGCAGCGACGCCGGCGGCGGTGTAAAAGGCAAAGGCAAGAAAAAGGAACCCTGCAAGAACAAGACGTGTGTCGGTGCGCCGGTCAATCCGGTGACCGGCATCAAGTTCCTGATCGGCGAGGACGAACTCGACTTCGACCTGCCTGCGCCGCTGCCGCTCCCTTGGCAGCGCACGTATTTTTCCGACCAGCTCGGCAACGGCTGGCTGGGGCAGGGCTGGTCCGTGCCGCTCGCGGTCCATCTGCGCCGCCGTTCCGATGGGCTGGTCCTGACCGACAGCACCGGCCGCGACGTCGAACTGCCGGAACTCGACGCCGGCGGGGATCACTTCGACCACTACGAGTCGATCGCGATTCGCCGCGAGGCCAACGGCCGCTACCGGCTCAGCTCCGCCACCGGCGGCAGCCACCAGATTTTCGCGCCGCTGGATCTCGACGCTGCCGATCCGGAAGGGCTGCGCAGCACGTATCTGCCGCTCGTGGCGCTGGAGGATCGCAACGGCAATCAGATCCGCGTCGTCTACGGAGAAACCGGACTGCCGACCTTCGTGCACGATTCGGCCGGCCGCATTTTCGGCATGACGTTCGATGCGCTGGAAACCCGCGCGGGCCCGCGTCAGCGCCTCGGCGGTGTCGCGCAGCTGCACGGCGATCCCGGCAGCGACGGAACCTGGTCGGTCGCACAGGTCGAGCCGCTGGTGTTCTACCGCTACAGCGCAGACGGCGACCTCGCTGCCGTGATCGATGCCGAGGGGCAGGTACGCCGCGAGTTCCGCTATCGCAATCACCTGCTCGTCGAGCATGCGCAGCCCGGCGGACTGGTGTCGCGCTACGAGTACGACGAGTACACGCCGCGTGGGCGCGTGCTGCGCCACGCGACCAACGTCGACCAGTTCTGGGTGTTCGACTACGCGCCGCATGCGACGACGGTGACCGACAACCTCGGGCGCCAGACACGCTACGAATACGACGACGACAAGGATCTCGTGGCGATCGTCGATGCAGCCGGTGGCGTCACGCGCTACGAGCACAACGCCTGGGGCAAGCCGACGTCGATCACCGATCCGAGCGGCCGGATCACGCGCTATCGCTACGACGCCTACGGCAACACCACGGCGACCGTGGAGCCGGGCGGAACGACGGAAATCCACTATCACGAAACCTGGCGACTGCCGGTCGCGCTGATCGACGCGAGCGGCGCCACGACGCGCATGGACTATGACGCGGCGGGCAATCTGGTGCGGCGCACCGACGCGGCGGGCAATGTCACGCAATTCAATCACGACGCGCGCGGCCTGGTCGTGCGCGTGATCGATGCGCACGGTGGCCGGCAGTCGTTCGACTACGACCGCTACGGCCAACTGGTCACACATACCGACTGTGTCGGACACACGACGCGCTACGAATGGGACGCGCGCGGCAACCAGACCGCGCTGGTGCAGGCGGACGGCACGCGCACCGACTACGAGTACGACCGCAGCGGCCGCCTGCTGCGCGTCAGTCATGCCGACGGCGCCAGCGAGCGCTATGAATACGACGCGCTCGGACGCATGGTCGGCCGCGTCGATGTCGCCGGCGCCAAGACCGTCTGGGAACTCGCGGCCGACGGCAAGCCGCTGTCGCGCACCGACGCGCTCGGCCACATTGCCCGCTACGGCTACGACGGCGCGCGCCGTCTCGTCGCGCTGGTCAACGAAAACCACGCGCACTACCGCTTTGCGTTCGACGCCAACGATAACCTGATCGCCGAGCAGGGCTTCGACGCACGCCTGACGCGCTATGCCTACGACGCGGCCGGACGCGTCATCGAAAAGCGCGAACTCGGCACGCAGGCCGCGAGCGGCGTGACAGCGGATGCCGAGGATCCGCCGCATATGCTGCGCACGCAGTACCGGCGCGACGAGGCCGGCCGGGTCGTCGAGAAAATCGTCGCGCGTGCGCACGACAAGCGCATCCAGCGCACGCAGTACGCGTACGACGCGGCAGGGCGGCTCGTCGCAGGGACGAACACAGGCGGCCGCGTCGGTCTTGTCTACGACGATCTGTCGCAGGTGGTCGAGGAGAGCAGCCTCGTGCTCGGTTCGCAGCGCCGCATCGCCTACGCATACGACGGCCTCGGCAACCGGGTAGCCACCACGCTGCCAGACGGACGTGTACTGACGCAGCGCTTCTACGGCCCGGGATTCCTGCACCAGATCGCGCTCGATGGCAGCACGATCAGCGACATGGAGCGCGATGCGATGCAGCGCGAGACCGTGCGCAGCCAGGGCGCGCTGACGAGCTATTTCGACTATGACGTCGTCGGTCGTCGCGTCGGCCAGCGTGCGCGCAAGAGCGCCGTCGCGGCGGACGACGCGGTCGCGCGCCGCTACGTCTACGGTGCCGACGGCAGTCTCGCCGCGGTCAGCGACCGCCGTTTTGGTCAGACGCAATATGGCTACGACGCGCTCGGCCGTCTGACGCGCGCCAATACAGAACGCTTCGCGTTCGATCCCGCGCACAACATCGTCGATACGGCGGGGCAGGCGGTCGGCGACAATCGCGTCGTCGCGTTCGACGACAAGCGCTTTCGCTACGACACCCACGGCAATCTCGTCGAGAAGCGCATCGCCGGCCATACCCGCATCCGCTTCCACTACGATCCTGAGCATCGGCTCGAGCTCGCCGAAATCTCGCGCAACGGCGTGCAGCAGCGCGTGACCTACGGCTACGACGCGTTCGGCCGTCGCACCTGGAAGCGCGACGATTTCGGCACCACCGAATTCGTCTGGGACGGCAATCGCCTGCTGCAGGAAACGCGGCACCGGCGCTGCCTGACCTATGTCTACGACGACACGAGTTTCGTCCCGGTCGCGCAGCTCGAATCGCTGTCGGGACCGGCCGTGTCGCCGATGGAAACCACCGCGACCGTACGCTATTTCCACACCGATCAGAGCGGCGCGCCGCGCGAGCTCAGCGAGTCCGATGGCCGCATCGCCTGGCGCGCAAACTACCGCGCCTGGGGCAATACGGTGCTGGTCGAGTATCCCGATGCGCCGGCCGCGCCGTTGGCCGAACCGGTGCATCAACCGCTGCGCTTCCAGGGCCAGTACTTCGATGCGGAGACCGGGCTGCACTACAACCGCTTCCGCTACTACGACCCGGACGTCGGACGCTTCACCAGCCAGGATCCGGTGGGCCTGGCAGGCGGGCCAAACTTCTATCAGTACGCGCCCAATCCGTTCGAATGGATCGACCCGCACGGCCTCAAGCACACGGCCGTCTGGGCACTCATGGATGCGAACGGCAAGCTCAAGGCCGAAGGCATCGAGTTCAGCGGCTGCGACAAGAAACCGGGGCGCCGCCTGAACTTCCAGGAACAGCTGATGGTGCATACCGAACGCAAGATCATGGCGAAGATTTCCGGCGTCGCCGCGCCTGGTGATCATCTCGTGATCCTCGGTGAACGGCCGCCCTGCAATCCGGGCGGACGCGGCTGCCAGTCGGCGATGGATGCCTTCGCGCGCGAGCGCGGCGTCAAGGTCACCTATATGACAAACGACGGTGAGTGGAACTACCCTCAGCTGTCCTGTGACTGCGGCAAGAAGAAACCATGCTGAGCAGCTTTCCGGCCTTGCCGCAGTGGATCGCGTTGTCGGACGCCGAAAAGGACATCGTGCTGGCGCGTGTGTCTGATGAGCTGTCGTTGCCGCAGCCGTTCGCGCTGTCGCGCGACGGCTACGTCGCGCCGCGCGTGGTGGTCGATTACGCGGAGCCCGTCGGGAAGATCGCGTTCCGGCTGATCCCGGCGCATACGGTTCCGGTTGGCCTCAGCGACAACAATCTCGCGGCGATACACCGCATCAGTGACGAGCCGCCGATCAGTGTCGAGGAAATGACGCCGTTGATCCGCATGGACGTCGCGGCCTTCCTGGTCGCCGAACTGCCGCTGTCGGTGGCGGCCGCGCGCGTGCTCATCGACCAGGCGCATGACGAGCGCGCCGAATTTCCCGCCTACCTCGACGACGCGTCGGCGCAGGCGGCCGTGCAGCGGCTCGGTGCGACGCTGCCGAGCGAGGCGCAATGGGAATGCGCGGCGAAGGCCGGTGCCGATCCGCTGTTTCCGTTCGGCAACGCGCTGCTGCCCGAGTCAGCACTCGAGCGGTGGATGCGCTACGACCTCGGCGATGCCACGTCGGCGCTGAATGCATTCGGCGTCGGCGGGTTCTTCTTCGCCGAGTGGTGTGGCGACATGTTCGCGACCAGCCACGCCACCGACGCGGAACGTCTGCCCGGCACGCGCACGATCAAAGGCGGCGGCGCGTACTTCTGGCCGTGGCAGGACGAGGAATGGGTCTGGTGCCTGTCGTCGATGCGCATGCCATCGAGTGACCTCGACTCCGGCGTCGCGGTGTGCCGGCCGGTGATTGCGCCGTAGCGTGGTGCCTTGGAGCGGATACCCAATGCTCAGCTAGCCCGCAAAAAAGCCGTGAAAAGCCCTCCCCTTCAAGGGGGTGAAGGACGATGGTGTAGAACCGCAGGTTCTCATCGTTCTGAGCGCCCAGCGGGCCGGAGGGTTGGGTGGGAATGGTGTTTGGGCTAGCGCCGGGTATGGCGATCACAACGGCCGTTCGTCGCTGAAGTGACGGGTGGTGGCTGCAGCGCATGCCGGACGGCCTCGCAAGTGCGGCATAGCCTCGGCGACGGTACCGGCAGCGCCGCAGAATGCGTGGTCAGTGCCGCGATGCCCGCTGGGCCGCGGCGAGGCCGACGAGTGCCAGCAGCGCCGCGAGCAACAGGGTCGTGTGGCGTCCGAGCGTCGCTACGGGGATCGGCGGCGGAGCAGCGCGCGTGGTCACATCGAACGTGCCGCTGACCCCGCCAATGGTCAGCGTCGCCTGGGCAAGCGTGGCGAAACTCGTCGCTGACATCAGTCGGACGCGGACGGTGTCGCCGTTCTGCACGGTGCCCGCAGCACTGGTGTAGGCGGCGTCGTTGATCGAATAGGCCCCGCCCGTGATTGCGACGGCACTAGGGCTGTCGATGCCGCTGACCGTGACGGGATTTGAATTCACCCAGGTGTCAGGGGCGACACCGGACTGCGGAATGAAGGCGAAGGGAGCTGGTGTCGTATCGGCTTGCGCCGTGGTGACAACGAAATCAGCGTTGACGCCGCCGATGGTCAGCGTCGCTGTTGTGGCTGTGGCAAAGGTGGGTGCGGCGGTCAGCTGCACCGTCACAGAGTCGCCCGGCGACACCGTTGCCGTTGCGGCTGCGTAGCCGGCGCCATTGATGGAATAGCGGCCGCCGACGATAGCAATGACGCTGGGACTGTTGGTGCCGGTGACGACGATCGCGTTTGACGTGGCGACGCTACCCCGCACCGCGTCGGCCTGCGCAGCGAAGGTGAAGGGATCGGGCGTGGTATCGGCCGCGGTCGTGGTCACGACGAAATCCGAGCTGACGCCGCCGATGGTCAGCCTGGCCGTTGCCGGGGTAGCAAAGGTCGGCGCGGCGGTAAGCCGCACGGTCACCGTGTCACCTTCCGACACCGTGCCCGCCGCCGCCGTATACGCACCGGCGTTGATGGCGTAGGTGCCTCCTGCCACGCTGACGGCGGTGGGGCTGTCGATGCCGCTGACGGTGATGGGATTGGACGTCGCCACGGTGCCTGGTGCTGCGTTGGTCTGTGCGGGGAAGACGAAAGGATCGGGCGTGAAGTCGGCGGAGAGCAGGAAATTCGGGCCGAAAAAACCCTCGTCGACGCCGGCAAACACGCCGGGGTAGGCCAGGGGGCCGGCACCGGCGATAGAAAGTGTCTGGCGTGACTGGCCAAAGCTGATGCGCGTGTCATAGGTCTCGTCGCCCGCGTACAGCATCACATCGCCGCAGGCCGTGCCGCACTGGTCGGCTACGGGCCCGAAATAGGCGCCGACGACATAGGTTTGCCCAGGGGCGAGCGTGAGGGGCGTGATGGCGACGTAGCGGTAGCTGCCGATCCGCAGCGACGCGGTGCCCGCGGGCAGCGTGGCCTGTGCCAGCAGGGTGCCACTGGCCGTCCACAGCCCGATGGGGTGGGGATCCTTCAGCCCGTTGGCGTCGTCGTACAGCCCCAGTGCCTGGACCTGCACTGCGCGGGGGCCGACCCGGAACGACCAGCCGGCCGTCGCGCTCTGGTTCGCGCCGATGATGTTGCGCCAGTTCGCCGACAATCCATCGGCAGTGCGTATGGCGGGAACGTCGACGGCCCGCGCAAGGTCAGCGGCGAGGCCCAGGAAGGCGGCGAGCAGGAGGGTGGCGATCGTGCGCATGGCGAAAGACTCCGAGGAGAAGGCGATGTCAGCGACAAGCGGCGCCGGATTCCCTCATCGCTGTTGAGCCTCGTGGACAGAACCGTCCGATGCGGGGCAACTCGCCGCCGCCGTTCCGTGGCAAGACGCAAGCGGGCCAGCCCGCCGTTCTTCGCCGTCACTGAAGTCCGCGGCGCGCATCAGGACGGTGTCTCGACGGATGCGCGACGAACGGGTGTGAGGAAGGCGGGCTAGCGCGCAGCGGGGTGCGTGGCAGCGGCGCGCTGATTCAGGTCGGCGCGCAGGCGTTGCATGCGCTGGCGCTGGTCGTCGAAATCGGCCGGCGCATCGCGGAGTACGGGCTCGCATTCGTCCAGCCGCGCGGCGGCCGAAACCCGGTCACCGCGCAACAGCGCGACCTGAGCCAGCCCCAGCAAGCTGTGGCCGACTTCCGGATGAGCGGCACGCAAGCGGCTGCGCTGCGTCGCCAGTGCTGCCTGATAGAGCGGTTCTGCATGGCCCGGCTGCCCGCGGGCGACGAGCACGTCGGCAAGGTAGCTCTGGGCCGCGGCGATGCGCGGATGACCCGGCTCCAGATGCCGCTCAACGATGCGCAGGCTATCCCTGAGCGCCTGTTCGGCGGACTCCAGCTGGCCTCGGGCCAGCAGTACGTTGCCCAGCCGCGCCAGGGTCTGCGCGGTTTCGGCATGGCCAGGCCCGTGCAGGTGCAGATCGATCGCGTGCGATTCGCGCAGCAGGGTCTCGGCCTTGTCCAGCTCACCGCGTTGCTGCAGGGCGTAGGCCAGCTCGTAGAGGCTGATGGAGACATCAGCGCTACCCTCACCGAGCACGCTGCGCCGGACTGCCAGGGCGCGGCGCAGCAGGGATTCGGCCTCGTCGATGCGCCCGCGCGAAATCAGCGTGCGTCCCAGGTGAGTCATTACATTGGCAGTGGCCAGATGGTTTTCACCCAAGGCCCGCAGGCGCTGCTCCAGCACTTCGCGGAAGGCCGCTTCGGCGAGGGCGTAGTCGCCCAGGGTTCGCCGGAGCAGGCCGATGTTCACCAGCGTGGACAGCACGGGCGGCGCCGAGTCGCCCAGCGCGCGGCGGCGCAGAGCCAGCGATGCCTCGTAAAGCGGCAGGGCTTCGTCGTTGCGACCCGCGTCATACAGGGTGAGCGCAAGATTGTTCAGCGAGCGGCCGTACTGTACAGGGTCGGCCGGCACCATTTCGCGCCGCAGGCTGAGTGCTTCCCGATGCAGTTGCTCGGCTTGGGCGTAGTCGGCATTGGTGCGCCGGAGCTCGCCCAGGGCGTCGATGCTCTCGGCCAGTTCAGCCGGTTCCTGCGGGCTCTGGGCGCGCCGCAGGGCGACTGCGCGCTCGGCCAGCGCGATGCCCTTGCGGTACTCGCCGAGCTGGCGATAGGCATTGGCCATCAGTACCAGTAGCCGCGCTTGCACGGGTGGATCGTCCCGCAGCTGTTCGCCCACGTCCTGGGCGCCGCGATCGAGCACATCGCGCAAGCTCGGTGCCGAACCTTCGGCTGGATTGGGATTGGCACCGTCGAACAGTCGGGCGAGAAACTGGGCAACGCGCTCGGCGGCCCTGCGCTGGTATTCGGCACGGTCCTGCGCTGCGGTGCTGCGATCACGTTCGTCCCGCAGTCGTACCGCCAATACTGCCAACGCAATTGCCGCGCCCACGATGAGCGCGAGTGCGAAGGCGGCCAGGGCCACCCCGACGCGGTGGCGGCGGAAGAATTTTCGCGCGCGATAGCGCAGCGTATCCGGCCGTGCCTTGAGAGGCTGGCTGTGAAGGTAGCGCTCAATGTCATCGCCCAGTTGCTGCGCTGTGGCATAGCGCCGCTGGGGTTCAGCGGCGAGGGCCGTGAGTACCAGCGTGTCCAGGTCGCCGCGCAGTTCCCGCGACCAGGTCTGTCGTCGCTCCGGGGTGTTCCAGGGGGGCGCGGCAGGGTCGCGTTGCAGGACGGCGCTGCTCGGTCGCGGTGGGGGCACGGAAGGATCAGTCCCGGGGACCTGGGGACGCTGGCCTACGAGCAGCTGGTACAGGATGACGCCCAGCGAATACACGTCACTGGCCGTGGTGACCGGCTCGCCGCGCACCTGTTCGGGGCTGGCGTATTCCGGGGTCAGCAGGCGCGTTGCTTCGGGCGCGTCGTCCGAACGCTGGGCATCGACGGACAGCAGCAGCTTCGCGATGCCGAAATCCAGCAATTTGGGCGAGCCGTCGGCTGCGACCAGGATGTTGCCGGGCTTGAGGTCGCGATGGATGACCAGGTTCTGGTGGGCGTGCTGCACGGCCTGGCAGACAGCGAGCAGCAAGCGCAGGCGCTGGGGAATGTCCAGTGCGCGCGTTTGACCAAATTGGGTAATCGGCTCGCCTTCCACATATTCCATCACCAGGTATGGAGTGCCGTCGGCGGCCACACCGCCATCGAGCAGGCTGGCGATGGCGGGGTGCCTGAGGTCGGCGAGAATTTGCCGTTCCAGGGCGAAGCGCGCTTCGAAGGCGCTGCCTCGCAGCCAGGGGCTGAGCATCTTGAGCGCTGCGTACGCCCGGTAGACGCCATCGGTCCGTTCGGCCAGGTAGACGTTGCCCATGCCACCGCTACCCAATTCGCGAATCAGGCGCCAGGCGCCCAGGACTGCGCCCTGCGGCAGCGGCGCATGGTCCATCACGGCCTGTTGGCTGGCCTTGTCCAGGAGGGCGGTAGCGGGCCCGGGTTCACCGTGCGGGTCCGCTTCCAGCAGTCCGGCCACTTCAGCACGCAACGATGGATCGTCGGCGCACTCCGCCTTCAGATAGTCGTCGCGGTGTTCCGGCGGCAGGGCAAGCGCCGCGTGAAACAGCGATTCGAGGCGCCGAAAGCGGGCTCCATCTGTCGTCACGCCAGCAGTGCCTGGCGTAGCCAGGCTTTGGCGAAACGCAGGTCGCGATCAATGGTTGCCTCGGATACGTCCAGTACGAGGGACATTTCCAGGTAGGACAGCCCCCCGAAATAGTGCAGTTCCAGTACATCGCGCTTGCGCGGGTCGAGGGCCGAGAGCTGAGTCAGGAGTTGATCGAAGGCGAGGACGTCGGGCGGCGAGCGGCTGTCGTGGAGGTCGTCGGCCTGGAGGGTGATCGCGGCCGCGCCACCGCCATGCCTGAGGCGCTGCTTGCGGCGGGCGTGGTCTACCAGCACATGGCGCATCTGACGTGCGGCGATCGCAAAGAAGTGCGCGCGATCCTGCAACTCGACGGCAGGGCCGATCAGGCGCAGGCACGCTTCGTGGACCAACTCCGTGGCGTTGAGCGTGATGGGACCTTCGCGGCGCAGATGACGCTGGGCGAGCCTGCGCAGATCGCTGTAGACCAGCGGGACCAGCCGGTCCAGCGCGCTCGCGTCGCCGCTACGCCATTCGCCCAGGAGGTTCGTGATCGGGAGCTGTTCGAGAGCGTTCATTCGGAAACAATCGACGGCGCGCGAGTCCGAGGATATCAGGTGGGCGGCGGTCTCTCCGTCGGTGGGAAGCCGGAGATCGCAGCCTCCGGCGGTGTCAGTCGGGCGGTGAAGACCGTCGCAGCCCGGTCATGGCCGAAGCACCGGACTGGGCTCAGGACAGGTGCCCTGGACGCCGCCTCGAATGTTCGCCCAGTGTGTGTGGCGCGGGGGCGCGATCCGGAACCGCCGGTGCGATGCAGCGGCGCTGGTCGCGGCCGGCTCTTGCTGTTTGGGTAGACGCAGTTCCGCGTCGCATTTTCCGGGCGCGGCGCAGGCAGTCGTCGGCGCGGATGCGAGTGCCTGGGTCAACCGCCAGCGGCCCGGTTACGGCGAACGCGCGTGCTTTGGCGTGGAGGGGAGTGCCGGTTTCGCCATCCGTCCCGCGTCCCTGATCCGGCGGCACAGAGGGGAACGTGTGGACAAAGCAAACCGCATGCCTCGCGCCTGTTCGTAGCGAGGCTGTCGTCACGTAGTCCGCATGCGCCGCGTGGAGGCAGGTGACTCGACCCTGCGCCGGACCGACACGAAGGAGCAGCGCGCGTCTGGGCGAGCGTAGCGGCCGCCGAAGTACGAGCAGGGTGCGAATCCGGGCCAACGGTCGCGCCGGGGCGGTTTGCGCCGCCGAGCCTCGGCGCCGTGGGACGGGCGTCTCCAGGCCGCGCCGTCAGAAGCCGGCGCGGCCTGCACCGCTACTCCTCGCGCCGGCCCCGGCAAGCCGGCAGAACAGCGCCGCGCCGGCCATCGACACCGGCCGGTGCGGCGGGTCAGGACTTCCCGGTCAGGACCGATCGAGCGCCACCAGCTCCCACTGCTGGCTGTTGTCGCCGGTGTAGGGGTACTGGATCAGAGGTGCTCCGGGATGTTGCGATGCGCTCGCGACGGCAATCACCTGCGTGCTGTGCACCGACACCAGTTTTGCCCGGTTGGATGAAACCGGCACCACGTCCCATTGCTGGCTGGTGTCGCCCGTATAGGGGTATTGGATCAATCGCGCCCCCTGCTGCGTTGACGCACTGGCCACGGCGATGACCTGGCCGCTGAGCAGCGACACCAGCCTGCACCGGGTACGGCTGTCGCCAATCCACACCAACTGCCACTGCTGGCTGCTGTCGCCGCTGTACGGATACTGGATCAGTGGCGTGGCCGTCTGTTCGGACGCACCGGCCACGGCGATGACCTGGCCACTCAGTGCCGAAACGATCCGGTAGAGATTGCGTGTGGTGAAAAGCGTGACGTGCCCGTTGCCACCGTCCGTGGTGCCCGCTGAAATATTTCCGGCAGTGGATGAAACGTAGCTGCTTCCGCCGCCGCCGCCACCGCCGCCGCCCGGAGAACCGGCGCCGCCACCGTCACCGCAGTGGGCGCCGCCGCCGCCGCCGCCGCCCCCACCAGAGGTGGAGGTGCTGTTGGCGGACTCCCCGCTGCCGCCCTGGGCCGTGAGGCGGGGATCGCCCCCGGCGCCGCCGCGGCCTCCATGACCCAGCGGGCGCAGCGCGGCGCCATTGCCGCCCGCAGCGCCGGTGCCGCCGCTGCCGCCATCTCCGCCGTCCAGGCCCAGGTCACCCTGACCGCCGGCGCCGCCGCCGCCGGCGGCGTGAATGAGCAGGCCGCTCACGGAACCGACCACCGCGGAAGATCCGCCGCCGCCGCCGCCGTTTGCGCCCGGATCGTTGCCCCCCTTGCCGCCGCTGCCGCCCGGCCGGAAACCCGTACCCGGATGCACGCCATGAGCGGCACCGCCTACGGTGATGGTCAACTGTTCGCCGGGCACGACCGGGACAATCGCGCTGATTCGGCTTCCGTGGCCCGGCCCGCCCGAATTGCCTGACCCATAGCCGCCGTAGCCACCGGCGATGCTGATCACGACTTGCTCCATATCCGCTGGCACGGTCGTGACATACGGGGTGTCGCGGTAGGCGAACTGCTGCGGAAACTCGCTCGACACCGCGTCGGCGGTGGGCGAGGAGAGCGATGTTCCGGTCAGGCTGCTGCTGGCAGGGGGCGTATCGTTGGCGTTCATGCTGCGCTCCGCGAAGTCAGGGGGGTGTGCTGTCCGCGAAATGCGGAGCAGCGCAGGACGTCGGCGATCGTGACCGGCCATCGCTGGTCCTATCGCTCGTCCCAGCCCCAGGAAGCGCCGCAGACAGACGAATTCCCTCATTCCCCTATGCCGCATTCGCTGCGTAGTGAGCTGGCCGCAGCCCCACATCGGATAGAGGGGCGCGCGCGCCACGCTTGCTTCTGTCATCGACGCATCGCGCCTGTTGCGCAAGAAACCCATCGACCTCGGCGCGCCAGTCCGCAGCACGAGGGAATACGGGTTCAAATGCCGGAAAAAAGCAAAATACAACAATTGCTTACCTAAGGATCGTTCCTGCCGCGGCCCGCCGACAGCCCGTGTCGACCCCGGGTTTTCGCTCGCCACTTTCCCCTGCGGTTGCTGAAGTCGATGCGTCGTCACGAGGCACCGTGCCGCTCGCCGCCGTGCTGCCGTGACGTCGCCACCGACCATCCTGGGAGAGTCCGACATGTCCGTTAACCCTGAATTTCCGAGCGCCGCCGGCGCCCGGCTGCCAATCCCGAATCCGCGGCGGCGTACCGGCGGCCTGCAGCGCTGTCTGCTCGCCGCCGCCGTGGCCGCCGTGGCGTTGGTTTCCGGCGCCGCAACCGCGGCCGAGACCGCGCCGCGCAGCGTCGTCGCCGCCGTAGCCGGCGCGAACGCGCAGGCCGCCACGGCCAAGGCTCCGGCCGCGCGCAAGGCAACTGCCGACGTGTCCATCGTGGTCAACGGCACGGGCGCGCTCTACGTCAGCCGCGACGCCGGCGCGCTGCATTTCTGGATCGTCGACGCGACGGCCGGTACGGTGCAGCGCAAGGCCAGTGCGACGATCGACGCGAGTATCGATCAGATCGTCGCGGTCGAGATCGGCGATGCGGTCACCGGTGTGCTCTATGCCGACAACCTGCGCAGCCCGGGCGACCAGTACCGGCTCGCGTTCCGCGGCGAGATCGCCGACGGCGGCATCGCGATTCCGCTGAAGGCAGGAGCGCTCGCGCCGCTGGCGGCGATCACCGTGCCCGACGAGATCGTCGTCGTCGCGCCGGCACAGGTCGAACTGCTCGCGCTGATCGACAGCCAGCGCGCGCTATTCCAGCGCGTGCAGGACGTCACCCTGCTGCACAGCGACCAGGTCGAACGCTTTCGCGCCGAAGCCGAAGCCGAACTCGTCGACTTCTATGAAACGCAGGTACACGAAGGCCCGATCGGCCAGGCGCTGCTCGACGAGGTCGCTGCCGGAATCCAGGCGCGCCACGACGCGTTCCTCAACCAGGTCAATCTCGACCTGATTGAGCTGCAGGCGCAGGCGGCGCAGATTGCGCTGACCGGCACCCAGCAGGCGGCACGCTACGAGGGTCCGGTGCTCAACTGCGTCAACGCGCAGGTCGCCAAGATCAGCGACCGCATGAAATCGCTCGAGGCACGGCTGGTCGTCCGAACCGACGACGAGACCGACAATGAACGCAACGAAGCCGAGATCGCCGCTGCCGAAGCCGAATTCCAGCGCTTCGAAGCCGAACTGCTGGCCTGCACCGAGAGCAGCGAGCTCGAGAACTACGCGCCGGTCGTCGGCGTCGACGAGAACGGCGCCGGCTACCAGCCGATCGCAGCGGCCGCGCAGGCCCTGCTCGACGACATCGAGCCGCGCGTCGAGGCCTGGCGCCTCGCACTCGAGGCTGCCGGCATGGACAAGGCCGCGCGCATCGAGAATTCCACCCTGGCCGCCGACGCACTGGCCCTCGAAGACGCCTTCGCCGACTGGGTCAGCCCGGCCTACACGGTCGACGATCCGACCGTACCGTCCGTGCCATCCGTGCCGGGCTCGAAAGCCCGGCGTGCACAGGAAATCGCCGCTGCAACCGAAGCGGTCACCGAGGCAGAAAAGGCGGCCGGCTCCCTCAAGGGTGGCGAGGAACTGTGCGGCGACGAAACCTGGGTCGTCGAGTTCGGCCTCGGCGCGGCCAGCGTCGTCATCGGCACGCCGTGGAACGACAGCATCGTCACTGGTAACAATCTCAACATCATCGCGGCGCTCGGCGGCGACGACTGCATCGAGAGCCATGACGGTCACGACCTGGTGATCGCCGGTCGCGGCGAGGACACGGTCTACGCCGGAGACGGCCACGACTTCGTGTTCGGCGGGCGCGACAACGACGAGATCCACGGTGGTGCTGGCCGCTCGTACACGGTGACGGCCGGTCCGGTCGTGCTCGAGTTCGACCTCGGCAACCTGATCGTCGGACAGGCCGGCGACGACCGCATCTTCGGCGGCGAAGTCGCGGCCGACCGCGGCGAAGACGGCAATGTCGACGAGAACGGCTACACCGACTTCATCTTCGGCGACCTGCTGCTGTTCGGCGGCGCGCCGGGCAACGATCAGATCGACGGCGAGATGGGCATCGACTTCCTGTTCGGTCAGCAGGGCAACGACCAGCTGACCAACATCGATCCCGGCGTATTCCGCATCGAAGGCATCGACATCCCGTTCGGCACGTTCTTCTTCGGCGGCATCGGCAACGACACCATCGTCGGCAGCAACACGACCGTGATCGGTGTCATTCCGCTGCTCGGCGACTTCATCTTCGGCAACGACGGCAACGACATCGTTGCAGCCAATGCCGGCGTCGATTTCGTGTTCGGCTCTGACGGCGACGATCGCATCGACGGCGGCACCGGCATGGACTTCGCGTTTGGCTCGGGCGGCAACGACACGGTACTCGGCAACGACGGCACCGACCTCGTGACCGGCAACGACGGCAACGACACGGTGCGCGGCGGTGCGGGACTCATCGACCTCGTGTTCGGCGGCGACGGCAACGACACGCTCTACGGTGACGACGGCATGGATCTCGTGTTCGGCCGCGACGGCGTGGATCGCATCTTTGGCGGCAACGGCATCGACCTGATCTTCGGCGCGAACGACGCCGACATCATCGACGGCAACGACGGCATCGACCTGGTATTCGGCGGCCGCGGCGAAGACCAGATCAACGGCGGCGACGGCATCGACCTGCTGTTCGGCAACAGCGAGTCCGACACCGTTCGCGGCGGCGCGTCGACCGACATCATCTTCGGCAACGACAACTCGGAGAAAAAGGACGAGTTCCTCTACGGCGAATCCGGCATCGATATCGTGTTCGGCAACTCGGGCAACGACGTGATCGAAGGCGGCGCGGATCTCGACCTGCTGTTCGGCAACCGCGGCGACGACCGGATCAACGGCAACGACGGCATCGATCTGATCTTCGGCAATGACGGCCGCGATTTCCTCTATGGCGACAGCGGGCTGGACGTGCTGTTCGGCGGTACCGGCATCGACACGCTCGAAGGCGGTGCGGACATCGACCTGCTGTTCGGTGGCGACGACTGCGACTACCTGCGCGGTCAGGACGGCATCGACCTGCTGTTCGGCGGCGCTGGCGGTGATTTCATCGAAGGCGGCAACGGCCTGGATCTCGCGTTCGGCGGCGCCGGCGTCGACAACATCAAGGGCAGCGCGGACACGGATCTGCTGTTCGGTGGTGACGATGCGGACTATCTGTCGGGCGAAAGCGGGCTCGATCTGGCGTTCGGCGGCAACGGCGACGACCACCTGCTCGGCGGTACCGGCCTCGACCTGCTGTTCGGCGGTGACGGCAACGACTTCGCACGCGGCGACTCGGAGATGGATCTGATCTTCGGCGGCGCGAACGACGACACGATCGACGGCAGTGGCGACACCGACCTGTTGTTCGGCGGCAAGGGCAACGACCGCATCAACTCGGGCAGCGGCAACGACCTGAGCTTCGGCAACGACGGCAACGATCGCCTGCGTGCGGTGGAAGGACGCAATCTCGCGTTCGGCAATGGCGGCGACGATACGGTCGACGGCTACTACTCGTCGGGCTCGGACAACGCCGACCTGTTGTTCGGCAACGGCGGCAGCGATTCGATCACCGGCAACCAGTCGAACTCGAAAGACTGGCGCTTCGGCGGCTCCGGTTCCGACAACACGTCGTGGAATACGACCTTCGTCAGCGCGAGCGAATTCAACGTGTCCTGGAGCGGCCCGGCCGTGTGCCTGTAAGCGATCGTCGACGCGTGCGGCCGCTTCGACGCCGACGGACGCGGCACGGTGGGACGCTGTTCGCGGTGGGGGTGCGGGGCGTAAGCGC